>JADGCV010000016.1 GCA_015228815.1 Magnetococcales bacterium
TGCAGATCGATTGTGGGTGAAAAATTCCCTGGATCCCGAAGTCGAAAAACTACGTATCCCAAAATAGGTGCGGTTTAAATCAGGCAAAGTGACAAAAAACGCTCATTTTGTCACTTTGCTTTGTCATTTTACATCGACCAGGGGCTTCGCCCCTGGACCCACAAAAAACAAAAAAAACAACAACCAAAAATCAACGGCTGGCGGGGGCGGCGAGGCGAAAGCCCAGATTGACGCCGCGGTAGCCCGCAAGGCGGCCGTCGCGGAAGCCGACCCGGAGGAGGAAAGCCGGGCGGCGCCAGGACCCGCCCCTCACCCCCAGACGATCACCTTCGGTGATCGTCTGGGGGTCTAACGGCGTGGCGTGGATTGGTTGCTCGTTGTTCGTATCCAGATTCCGGCACCACTCCCAAACATTACCCAACAGGTCACAATGGCCCAGAGGACCGTCGCCTGCCGGATAAAGCCCCACTGGCGTCGGACGGCCAACGTTCCGACCAAAATTAGCCAACTCCGGTGTCGGTTCTGTATTTCCCCAAGGATACTTTCCTCCCTGCAAAGGGGTCGCCGCCGTTTCCCATAACTTTTCACAGGGGAGACGTATGGTTTTTCCCCGTTGTGCGCTCAACCAACGGCAATACGCCATGGCCTCGAACCAGGAAACACCGGTGACGGGCCGGTTGGGATGTTCTGTCTGGGTGTCACAATCCTCCGGGCTGGTCCATGAATTTTTTTGCCGAATGGTCCAGGCTTTGTTCCACCAGCGCGGTTCTTCATACCCCCCCTGTTCCACGAACTGTTGAAATTCCTGGACCGTGACCAGATATTTTCCCAGCTTCCAACCCGTTCCGGGGACCTCGATCAACTGTTCCCGGTTCAATCTTGGGTCGCCCCCCCGTCCCAGGGCCTCGGCGGCGGTGATGCGGGTTTCGATGGGGACCTTGGCGGCCCCATCCCTGGTAAAGATGGCCATCGCCTGTTCCAGGAGTTCCCGGTATTTTTTCTCGATGTCCCGGGGTGGAGGGTAGTTCAGCACAAGCGTGGGGGCGAGCAGTCGTCCCATGATCCCGGCGATCCGGGCGTTGTCGGCCAGGGATGGGGAGGGACCGTGCAGGGTCAATACCCATCCCAGCAACCGGTCCATCGGTCCCTGGCCTCCGTCCAACAGGCATCCCGGAAGCAGGTCGATGGTTTCCCACCATTGCAGGTTGTCCAGTCGGGGTTTGATCATGGACCATGCCGCTGTCTCTTCCATCCACGACAGGTGCCGGGCCGCCATGAATTCCTGAAAGGTCAAATGCCAAAACCGGAGGCGCCCCCGTCCGACTTCTTCGATGATGCCACTGTTGAGGCATTCAAAATGAAGCCAGGCCCTCCCTTTGTGGCGGCGTTCTTCCCCGGACAATCCGGGAAAGTCGCGTAACATGATGGGATCGATGGCTTTGAGGGCGTCATCCCAATCCCAAACAGCCTGTTTTCTTTTTCCCCTGTCGCCGCCCATCATGGCATAGGCCAGCGCGACCATGGCGCGTTCCGCGAATCCATCGTTGAATCCTGCTTTTTCCCGCAAACTTTTCCGGGAGGCGATCAGCCAGCGGATGACCGCCATGTAGACCCGGGACCGCCCTTCGGGCAGTTGCCCTTCATTCCAATGGACGACACACAGGCAGGTGAGCATGACCGGGTTGGTGGCCAGACGGCGGATGGTGGGGCGGTCGAGGATGGCTTTTCCCAGTTGATCACCATAACGCCCGGCCTCGCCTCCGGGAGGTTCACCGATCGGCAGACCGTAAAAACAGGCGATCCATCGATCCAGAAAGTCCTGGATTTCCTCTTGGCCAAAGGGTTCGATCACCCCATGGAAAAAATCCATGCTTCGCATCAGTTCTACCCCAAAGGGGCGGCTGGTGACCACGATCCGGGTTTTGTCCCAATGGAGGAGGGCATTTTGAACAATGGCGAACACCCGTTCCCGCAAAGGGTCGCTGTCTACCTCATCGAGGCCATCCAACAGCAGGACGACCTGTCCATCGGTCAATTTTTGTTCCCAATCGTTCCGCCATTCCTGCACGGCATCCGTCGTGCGGTCGAGGAGGTCGAGCAGACGAAAACGATCATTCGGGCTGGAGGTGGCTTCTTTGGCCAGGAAAAGTGCCAGGTCCGAAAGACGGAGGAGCAGGGGAAGGGGGGGCGGACCGCTCTCTTCCATCCCCAAAAACCGTTTGCGCCAGGAGGTGCTGTCGGGACATTCCATCCCCAGGGCATCCCGGGCGAGCATGGTGGCGGCCAGTTTCAGAAACGTGCTCTTGCCCGCCCCCGGTTGTCCTTCGAGGAGCAAAAGTCGGTGTCTGGGAAACAGATCGGCCAGGGACAGGTGGCCTGCCGTGGTGTCGCCGCGGCTGCGCAGGGTGGTGAACAACCGTTCGATGGGGTAGCGGTTGGCGTGTTGTCCCCGTCCTTCCTTGGAACTGATCCCCTTGATATCGATGTGATCGATCTGGCCCAGCAGGGAACGCAGCCACGGGGCGATGTCGATGGTTTCCCGAGGGGGGACGACCCCGGGTGTCCAGGCACGGACCGGAATGCCGTCGGGATTTTCAGGTCCGAAGGAGACATCATGCAGAAACAGGGCCTCGCCGTTGCCGGTCACCTCCCGTTTTCGCGGCCAAAGGCGGATGGTTTTGTCCGGTTGCAGTGTACCCCAGGCGTACCCCATGAGTCGGGTTTCATTGCGGGTGCCAAACTGTTCCAGACCGAACAGCGACGCCCCCTGGAGGTAGTAACGGGGTTTGCCACCCGAGACGGCGATGGTTTCGCTGCGGTTTTTGTGCATGTGACCGTGCAGGCAGGCCAAAAACCGCTCCGGGGTGTAGAGGGTCTCCCGAAACCGTCCCTGGGCCGCTTCCGACAACCATGCGGGGGGGTGATGCATGAGCAGCAGGGCGGCCCGATCTTCCAGAATGCTCAAGGGGGATTCCCCTCCCGGTCCGGGGGCAAGCAGGGTGTGCAACTGTTCCGTGGCCACTTCCAACTGTCCCTGGACCGCATCATCCAGTGCCAGCCACGCCGAATTGAGCCCCACCACCGACAGGGGTATTTTTCCCGGCAGGTCCAGGTGAACCAGCAGGTCTCCGGGAAAATGGGACGTGGTAAACGCGATGCCGCGTTGTCGCAGGGGCGGCAGGATGGAACGTTCCAGCCAGTCCTGATAATTTTTAAAAAGGGGTACGAAATAGGTGGCGTCTTTTTCTTTCCAAAGGGTATCCAGCAGGATGGCGATTGCGGGATGATCCCGACCTTTGTCGAATTCTTTCAAAATGGCATAGGGGAGGGAGGCCATGCCCTTGGGGCGAACCAGGTCATGATTGCCCGGAACGGGGAGAATCAATGGATCGGGATGATCTGGGGTCCGCAACCATCCTGATAATTCCTTAAGAAAATGATCCAGGAATTGAAATTCCTCGGGTTGCCCCCTCCAGGTCAAATCCCCGGTGATGAAAATTACATCGGGAGGCCCTTCGCGGGCGACCTCTTCAAGGATGCTTTTTTTGAATTCCTGATGTATCTGCCACCAAAGAGATCGGCCAGGGGCCCCCATGTGCAGATCGGACAGGTGCAGCCAGCGCAGGGGGCGATCGGGCGGAACGGATGGCTCGGGAGACAAAAATCTAAACAATTTCTCCAAGTCCATTCCCAGGGCGCTGTCGGATGGGATATTGAGTTTGTCTTTGTGGAACTCGTTCAGTTCCAGGGAAGGATGGGCATGCAGGAGGAATATTTCGTTGATGTTCAAGGTGGAGGCAAGGTTTTTCGTGGGTTCGTTGAATTTGATTCTGAGGTCTGCGATCAGGGTATCTTCGGAAGCCATTTTTTCTGGAATGCGGGTCACGACGGGAACCACCCCGATCAGTTCGGCACCAGGGGGCCGCATGGTGGCGCGGACACCACGCATGATTGATCGGATTCCCTCTATGTTTTCCTCATTGTTGACAAAAAGACATACTGCCCGATCCGCCATCAGGGTCAGGACAGCCCCTCCCATTTCCGTGACGCCGGTACGGGCGTCGATCAAAAGAAAGTCAGGGTTATACTGTTTGCGGATGATTTCCTTGAGTTCGATAAAGAAGGGGACGCCCCAATGGGCAGGGCCATAAAAAATATCATGCCAGTTCAATCGGGCAAGACGTTGCCAATAGCCGGGATCCCGGGGGTTGCCGGCGGCCAGGAGGCGCATGGGGACAAATCCGGGCCACAGCCCCTCATCCTGTTCGATGAAATGGGGTTCCAACACCAGTTCCGGCAATCTTTGGCCGGGATTTTTTTGATCTGTGGCAAAATCATGCAACAGATCGACCATGCCTCCGGAAACCTCGTCTTTCATCCTCAGTTTATAGTGCAGACCCGGTGCCTCCAGGTCGAAGTCGATCAGAAAGGTTTTCTTCCCTTCTCGGGCCAGATATTTTGCCATACTCGCCAGGGCCAGGGTCCGTCCAACCCCCCCTTTGTATGAATAAAATACGATGGTCTGTAAATTTGCCATAGGAATGTGTGTATTATTTTAGATGGGTTGGAGAACCTGGAGTCCATAAGCAATTCTTGCTGCCATTTTCTCGTAGGAAGCCGTAATGGGGTTCTCCAAACAAGAAAATTGCGATTTTGTTTTTTCTTTGACGACTTGTTGCATTCTGGTATTGCAAAATTCCAAGAGTTCTGATATTTCACGTCGCAGTTGTGCGTCCGAGTTCGCAGCGTCCGACTGTATCAAAATCACCAAAACATTTAGCGCTGGACCGAATTGTTTGTCTGGCAGGAGTTCGTTTTTTATGCGTTCGAGCGAGTGTCTGATGCGATCTGGTGGCGCCGACATCAAGAGCTGACGTCCCGCTTTTCCGGCTTGGGCCAATTGTTCCTCGCTTGCCGTTTTTACCGTTATATTCTTAAGATAGGCAGTGACGCTTGGTAGATCGGGCATGGCGATCTCTTCGGTTGCGGCGTCAAAACCCGGTTCTGATAATAGCCGGATGACATCCGCATCCTGAATCAAAGGACAGCAATCGTCGGAATAAGGAGGACGTAAAAGACGCAGATTTTTTTCCATTTGAACGACGGCCCAACCGTCGCCAGGTGAAATTGCAATGATCTTGATCATGTAATGTCCTTCCATTCAAGATTTTGCCTCATCATGATGGTATTGACTGTTTCAAAAGCGCTTACCAGGAGCATGTCGGCTTCGGACAGTGTTCCAAAACTGACATTGTTACTGCCTAAATCATAGAGTCGATCATAATCACTCTTCTTTATACGGATTTCTTGAACATAGGGTAACGTCAGGGGTTGGACAAAGATGGCTTCGATGTATTCCATTTCAGAGCAAACATTTTTTGACCATTCTTGTCTTGGCCAGGAATCCAGATCGGGGCGGTGTTTGAGTGCCATCAGGTGGTGGCGTTGGGCGTGACTCGCGATAGAGGTTTTCAATTTTGTTTCTTCCAGCTGGTTTTCATGATTCATGAATATTTTCAGACTGTCTCCGATTAGATAAGCCACGGGGGAGAAGGGCCTGTCCCAAAATCGATTATCGATGACAACGCATATTTCTCCGTATTTGGTGGCGCCAAGACCACCAATATTCAAAGCTCCATAGTGAAATTCATGGCCACGTTGAAAACTCTCCTCGAACCGGGTTCGCTTGGTATGCAATTCATTGATGTCTTTATTGTCGCTAAGTTTTTTCCTGATCCATTCCGCAGGGGACTGCTGTCCTTCCCTTGTGTAGGTCGCAGCTTTCTTTTCTGCCCATTCATGAATATTTTCCAGTTTGTTTGTGGAAAGAAAGGCGTGCAAGGTGACGAAGCGCATGTTGACCGTCACATTTCCCTTTTTAAGAACCAATGCGCTCATGTCACGCAAGGCGGTTGCGTTGGCGCCCGTGCCTGAGCTGTGTGTTGCGAACTGTTGTTCCAGGAGCGGATCATTGGTCCGGGCCAGGGCAAACAGGTCCAGGGGCGTGGGGGAAGGGGCGGCGGAAGGGGTCATCGTCATGACGTGGCAAACTTTTTTGATGAGATCGTAAAGTTGGATGGTACAAAATAATTGTAAACAGTTTCGTTGGCAAGCCAGTTCTTCACTCCGCCAAATTCTCCAGGGAGACGGTCACGCTGGCCAACGATAAAAACTTCAGGCCAAAGGCCGGGTCGCCTGCTTTATAATTAAGTGACAGTATATTTTTTTTAATTTGAAAGCAATCTGTGTGATTTGCCGCATGAAGTGTGTGGTTCTTGATGAACGTCAAGGAGATTTATCCAGGAAGAGGACATCGTTCAGGTGCGACGCGAAGTATCGATTGTTCAATGGTCATGACCAGGGAAGGTCCAATGGAGTCATCATTCTTTTCAATGAATAATCTATATTCTTTTTTAAAATCACCCACGGAACGTTCATGGAGTCCGCGGCAGGGAAGATTTTTTTCCCTGCGCCAAAGGAGACATGCCTGCCGGCAACGGTCCTTTGTCCTTCCTGTTTTCAGTCTGTTGGCAGGGTTTGTCCTGGCGTTGGGACTGCTGTTTTCCCCCGTGGCGCTGGCCAGGGAGTTCAGCGCCTACCACGCCGAGGTTTCTCCGGGAGAGGTTTTTCCCGATGCCACGCGCTTCGAGGACCAGGGCGATGGGGTACACCTGGCTCTCAAGGATGGCACGCCTGCGGGATATGTCTTTTTGACTAATGATGTAGGTTATTCAGGAAAGCCGATCAAGGTGTTGGTGGGGATGGACCTGGAGGGAAGGATCATTGGCGCGAAGGTGGTGCAACATCACGAGCCGATTCTTCTGGTGGGTATTCCCGAGGAAAAACTGTTTGGTTTCGTGAGTCGCTTCATCGGACGCAACCCCATGGCCGAAAGCCGCGACGGCGGCGGTACGGCAGCGGTGGATGCCATCAGTGGCGCCACGGTGACGGCCATCGTCATTCAGGACGGCATCACCCGTGCCGCCCGGCGGGTGTTGCGCGCGCACGCCTCTTCCGGTGGTCAAGAGCCCATCCGGGAAACCGTCACTCTGGCGCCCCCTCCCTACCAGGCCCGGGATTGGATGACTCTGATGGGGGAGGGGTCGATCCGGCGGTTGACCCTCCTGAATTCGGAGGTCAACGACGCCTTCGCCAAAATGGGGGTGGGCAGCGGCGAACCCTACCTGAAACCGGGAGATCCGACCGCCACCTTCATCGACCTGCACGCAGCCCTTGTGACGCCGGAAATCCTGGGACGCAATCTGTTGGGCGACGCCGAATACGAAAACATGCGCCAATGGTTGCAACCGGACCAGCAGGCCATCCTGGTGATGGCCAACGGTGAATATTCCTTCCGTGGCTCCGGTTTTGTCCGCGGCGCCATCTTTGACCGCATCAAGCTGGTTCAGGACGGGGACAGCACCCTGTTTCGCGACCGGCACTACCGGCGCATGCGCGCCTTGGCTCCGGGGATGCCCGATTTTGCCGAAATCGCCCTGTTCCGCCTCCCCCGTGAGGCAAACTTCGACCCCATCCGCCCCTGGCAACTGGATCTTCTGGCGCTGCGCCCGGTTGGTCCCATCGAGAAGGCTTTTGCCCACTTTACCCTGGACTATGCCTTGCCGGAGGCGTTCCTTCACCGGGAAATTCCACCCGCTTCCCCAGCCACATCCCAGGTTTCAGCCGCTCAAACTGGCGCCGACGATCCCTCGTCGCCCCCCTTGTGGGAACGAATCTGGCGACAACGATTGCCGGACCTGATCATTCTGGGGACGGCCCTGATGGTGCTGACCCTGGTCTTTTTCTTCCAGGAAATAGTGATCCGTTACCCCGTGGGAACGGAACGGCTGCGCATCGCTTTTTGGGTCTTCACTCTGGTGTGGTTGGGTGGATATGCCCAGGCGCAACTGTCCGTGGTCAATGTCTTCACCTTTCTTCATGCCTTCATGACCGGTTTTCGTTGGGATTTTTTCCTGTTGGAACCCCTGATTTTCGTCCTTTGGAGCGCCACCGCCATTTCCATGCTGTTCTGGGGACGGGGCGCCTTCTGTGGCTGGTTGTGTCCTTTCGGAGCGCTGCAAAGCCTGCTCAACCTTTTGGCGCGAAAGGTCGGTATTGTGCAGTTTTCCCTTCCGTTCATCTGGAACGAGCGGTTGTGGGCCATCAAGTACATTCTTTTCCTGGTGTTGCTGGGGGTCTCCTTCCACTCGATGGCCACGGCGGAATATCTGGCCGAGGTCGAACCCTTCAAGACCGTGATGCTGTTGCACTTTCAAAGGGAATGGCCCTTCGTTCTGTGGGCGGTGCTGCTGTTGGTGGCGGGAATTTTCATGGAACGGTTTTTCTGCCGTTACCTGTGTCCTCTGGGGGCCGCCATCGCCATTCCGGGACGGATGCGGTTGTTCGAGTGGCTCAAGCGGCGCAAACAGTGCGGCTTCGAGTGCGGCATCTGCGCCCGGGAGTGCATGACCCAGGCGATCCACCGCAACGGCGCCATCAATCCCAACGAGTGCCATTATTGTCTTCACTGCCAGGTCAATTATCTGGACAAGACGGTTTGTCCCCCCCTTGTTGCCCGTCGCATCCATCGTGGCAAACGAGGGGGACCCTCCGCCGCCGGCAATACACCACACCCTTAGTTGATTCAACCTTCAAGGAGCATTCAATGGAGAACAAGGAAAAGCAGGACAACGGCATTTCGCGGCGTCGATTGTTGGAGGGGGGTTGCGCCATCGCCGCCCTGGGCGGGGTGGGGGGACTGGCGGGGCGGGTCACGCTGGGTGGAACCGCCGCCCTCGCCACGACCGGGGTCGTGGCCACGGCCCAGGCCGCAGGCAAGGTCGAGGTGCCGCCGGGACAGCTTGACGAATATTACGGCTTCTGGAGCGGCGGTCAATCCGGCGAGGTCCGGGTTCTGGGCATCCCCTCCATGCGCGAACTGTCGCGCATCCCGGTGTTCAACCGGTGCAGCGCCACGGGGTGGGCCCGTACCAACGAAAGCCTGAAAATCCTCAGCGAGGGGCTGACCCCGGAAACCAGAGCCTACCTGAAAAAACAGGGACTGGTCACCTACGAAAACGGCGACACTCATCATCCCCGCCCCTCCTTCACCAAGGGTTCCTATGACGGGCGTTTCCTGTTCATCAACGACAAGGCCAACACCCGCATCGCTCGCATCCGTCTGGATGTCATGAAGACCGACAAGGTGCTGGAAATCCCCAACGCCCATGCCATCCATGGCCTGCGGCTCCAGCGTTATCCCAAGACGGGTTATGTCTTCTGCAACAGTGAAATGCGCATTCCCATCCCCAACGATGGTTCCGTCCTTGACGACCCCAAGAAGTACACCGGCATCTTCACCGCCGTGGATGGGGAGACCATGAAGGTGGCCTGGCAGGTGTTGGTGAGTGGCAACCTGGACAACAATGACGCCGATTACGAGGGCAAGTGGGTGGCCGCGACCTGCTACAACTCGGAGGAGGGGTTTACCACCGCCGACATGACCGCGTCTCCGGTGGACCATGCGGTATTCTTCAATATTCGCGCGATCGAGGCGGCGGTCAAGGCCGGCAAGGCCGAGACCATCGGCGGGGTGCCGGTGCTGGATGGACGCAAGGCGGCCAAATCCGAATTCACCCGCTATATTCCGGTGGCAACCAGTCCACACGGCTGCAACGCCACCCCCGACGGCAGGTATGTGGTGCTCAACGGCAAACTTTCTCCCACCGTGACCGTGGTGGAATGGGCCAGGCTCGATGACCTTTTCGCCGGAAAGATCACCGAGGCGGAGTGCATCGTGGCCAATCCGGAAATCGGCGCCGGGCCGTTGCATACCACATTCGATGGTCGCGGCAACTGTTACACCTCGGTGTTTCTCGACAGTCAGATCGTCAAATGGAACATGGAGGATGCCATCAAGCAGTACAAGGGGGACAAGGGCGTCAATCCCATCCGCCAGAAACTCGATGTTCAATACCAGGTGGGCCATACCAATGCCTCCAACGCTGAATCGAAGGATGCCGATGGCAAATGGCTGGTGGCCCTGTGCAAATTTTCCAAGGACCGCTTTCTCAACGTCGGCCCCACCAAGCCGGAAAACGACCAGTTGATCGATATTTCCGGCGATGAAATGAAACTGGTGCATGACGGTTCCACCTATCCGGAACCGCACGATGGCGTCATCGTTCATGCCTCCAAGATCAAACCGGTGGACCTGTGGAATCCCAACGATCCCCTGTTTGCCGATCTGCACGCCATGGCCAAAAAGGACGGGGTGACCCTGGGTACCGACTCCAAGGTGATCCGCGATGGCAAAAAGGTGCGGGTCTATATATGGTCCGCGGCCCCCTCCTTCAGCATGACCGAATTCAAGGTCAAAAAAGGGGATGAGGTGACGGTGATCGTGTCCAATACGGACGATATTTCCGACCTGACCCATGGTTTTACCCTGGTGGGACACGGGGTGGTGATGGAGATCGGACCCCTGGCCCATGCCTCGGTGACCTTTACCGCCGATCGTCCCGGGGTGTGGTATTATTACTGCCAATGGTTCTGCCATGCGCTGCACATGGAAATGCAGGGTCGCATGCTCGTGGAACCATGACGTGAATCGGATGGCCCTGATGACGGACAGGGACGTGGTTTGTCTTTTGGTCCTGTCCATGGTGTTTGCACTGACCTTCGCCCTGGGGGACCCTGGGTCCCTTCTGGCAAGGGAAATCCTTGTGTCTCCAGGGGATGGGGCGCTGGCCGGGGCCATTGCCGGCGCTGCCCCTGGGGATACCTTGCGGCTGTCGGCGGGGCGATACGATGGCGGGATCGTGGTGGACAAACCGCTGACGCTGCAAGGGGAGGACGGGACCGTCATCGACAATCACGGCCAGGGTCGGGTATTGTCGGTGGCGGCGTCGGGTGTGGTGCTGCGGCGACTCACGGTACGGGGGTCGGGGGTCGATCATGCCGAAATCCATGCCGGCATCTACCTTGGTGCCGCCGCCCGGGAAACCCTGGTGGAAGAGTGCCGGGTGGAGGATAATCTTTTCGGTATCGCGGTTCAGGGCGCCTCCGGAGTCATCCTGCGCCGCAACCGCATCGCCAACCGCAACGACCTGTGGCTTAACAATCGGGGCAACGGCATCAATGTCTGGAACAGTCATGGCTCCCGCTTCGAGGAAAACCGGATTACCGGCGGTCGGGACGGAATCTTCATTACCCTTTCGAGCCGCAATTTGATTCGGGGCAATCATTTCGATCATCTTCGTTTTGCCGTGCATTACATGAACGCCGATCGCAACGAGGTGCGCGATAATGTGTCCCGAGGCAATACCATCGGTTTTGCGCTGATGTATTCCAACCGCCTGACCGCCACGGGAAATCTTTCGGTGGGGGACCGGGACCACGGTATTCTGTTTCACACCGTGCATCATTCGGAACTGGCGGACAATGCCGTTCTCCATGGCGCGGGCAAATGCACCTTCGTCTATACTTCCGCCGGCAATCTGATTCATGGCAACTGGTTCGAGGGGTGTGGCATCGGCCTTCATTTTACCGGCGGTTCGGAACGCAACCTGGTGTATGGCAACGCCTTTGTTCGCAATCACAATCAGGTCAAGTATACCGGAACCGTGTTCTACGAATGGTCCAGGGACCGCCGCGGTAATTTCTGGAGCGATAACCCCGCCTTCGACATGAATGGCGATGGTCTGGCCGATCTGGCCTTCAAGCCCAACGATCTGGTGGATCGGGTGGTGTGGCGCTATCCTCTGGCGCAATTGCTTCTGGCAAGCCCGGCGCTCCAGACGTTACGGATCGCCCAGGGCCGGTTTCCCGCCCTTTATCCCGGCGGGGTCATCGACAGTTGGCCGTTGATGGTTCCGCCACCGCCGCCGCCGTTGTTGATCGGCGAACGGGAGGGGGGAGCATGAGCGCGGCCATGATTTCCGTAACCGGGCTGCACAAGGTTTATCCGCGGCATCACGCCTTGCGAGGATTGAACCTGGAGGTGCCACCGGGGATTTGCCTGGCCCTGTTGGGACACAATGGCGCCGGCAAAAGCACGCTGATGAAAATTTTGCTGGGCGTTACCCGGGGAACCTCGGGGTCGGTGCGGGTGTTGGGGGTGGAGCCGGGGAGATCGGGATTGGATTTCCGTCGCCAATTGGGTTTTCTTCCGGAAAATGTGGCCTTTTACGAGGAGATGACCGGGGTCGAGACCCTGAACTATTTTGCCCGACTCAAGGGGATCCCCCGGCAGAGGGGGTTGGAATTGCTGGCCCGGGTGGGGATCGAACATGCGGCGGGACGACGGGTGAAGACGTTTTCCAAGGGGATGCGCCAGCGCCTGGGACTGGCCCAGGCCTTGTTGGGGGAACCGCGATTGCTGTTGCTGGACGAACCAACTACTGGACTGGATCCCATGCTGCGTCTGGAATTTTTTCGCATCATCCGTGAGCTGGTGGACAACGGGACCACCGTTTTGCTCTCCTCCCACATCCTGACCGAACTTGAAGCCCGAACCGATCGGGTGGCGATTCTCCGGGAAGGGCGGCTGGTGGCCCATGGAACCCTGGAGGAACTGCGGCACCGCGCCGGATTGTCCGCCCGCCTGATTCTTTTTCCGGGCCGGGATTCGGGAGGGCTGGCCGCGTTTTGTCTTGCATGGCAGGGCCGGATGCTCCCTTCGGGTGCCTGGGAGTTGCACATTGCCGAGGATCGGAAGATGGAGGCCATTCGGTGCATGGCTTCGTTGGGCGACCAGGTGCAGGATTTCGAACTTGTCCTGCCGACCCTGGACGACGTGTACGCCCATTTTGGTCATGGCAAACACTTTTTGGCCCTGGAGGGGACATGATCGGTGGCATGGGAACCGTGGGGCTGATTGCCGGCAAGGAAATCCGGGATGCGGTGCGCAACCGTTGGGTCGCTGCCGCCACCCTGCTGTTGGCGGCGCTGGCATTTGTCCTGACGTTTCTTGGCAGTACACCCACGGGGACCCTGGAGGCCAAACCTTTGGCGGTGACGGTCGTGAGTCTGGCCAGTCTGACCATCTTTCTCGTGCCCCTGATTGCCCTGCTCCTTTCCTACGATGCCTTCGCGGGGGAGGCGCAACGGGGAACCCTGTTGTTGCTGCTCACTTATCCCACCACCCGATGGCGGATTCTGTTGGGTAAATTTCTCGGTCACACCGCCGTCATCGCCATTGCCACCATCATCGGTTATGGCGCCGCGGGCCTGGCCGCGGGCCTGGCGACCGGAGGGTCCGATCCCGCCAGTTGGCGTGCGTTTGTCGCCCTGCTCGCTACCTCGATCATGCTCGGTTCGGTCTTTATCGCCATGGCCTACGTCGCCAGTCTGTCGGTGCGGGAACCGAGTACCGCGGCGGGGATTGCCATCGGTCTGTGGTTGTTTTTCGTGCTGTTGTTCGACCTGGGTCTTCTGGGACTGCTGGTCTCGACCAAGGGCCAGATTTCGCCTACGGTCTTTCCCTATTTGCTGTTGCTGGATCCGGCGGACATCTTTCGCCTGTTCAACCTGAGCGCCTTCGACAACGTCCGGGTGTTCTCCGGTCTGGCGGGATTGAGCGGTGCGGTGAATTTATCGCCGGGGTTGCTGCTGGCGGCGTTGACCGTGTGGATTGCCTTGCCGTTGGGATGGTCGGCGTGGCTTTTTCGCGGGAGGGAACTGTGAGAGTCCTCATCCTGGCATCGATTCTGTTGGGGTTGTCGGGATGTGCCGATACGGACCCTTCCTCCATGCCACGACCTCGGGAACCTTCCGCCACCGACCGGGGCTATTATTGCGGCATGTCCCTGGCGGAACACTCCGGTCCCAGGGGGCAAATCTTCCTGGAAGGGCATCCGGAGCCTTTGTGGTTTTCCTCCATTCAGGATGCCCTGTTCTATCGGTTTACCGAAGGGGAGACTTTGAGGACCCAGGCCTTCTATGTCAACGACATGGGCAATACCGACTGGGACAGGCCCCAGTCCGGTGCCTGGGTCGAGGCCGGATTGGCGCTTTACGTCGTGGACAGCCGTCGCGGTGGCGGCATGGGCGCTCGGGAATATGTCCCTTTTTCCCGGAGGGAGACCGCGGAGGCCTTCGTCAGGGATTACGGTGGCGTCATCGTGTCTTTCGAGGAATTGCCCCGTTCCATGATCGCCTCTTCTCCCCCGGATCCGGGTATCTGAAACCGGTCCGATCGATCACCGGATCGGCAGCGGGTGTTACGGGCCAAGGTTGTGAATCCCAGGACGGTCCGTCAGGACGGATGGTGCGACTTGAGCCAATCCCGCAGGGCATCGTTCATGCGCGTTTGCCACCCTTTGCCGGATGCGCGGAAAGCCGAAATGACGTCGGCGTCGAAACGCACCGTCGTGGAAATCTTGGTGGCATATCCCGGCGGACATCCGCCACGGCGTTTGAACTGAATCAGTTCATGATCGTGCAGCGGAGGATTGTCCGGGTCGCTCAGTGCGGCGGCAGTGAAGATCGCATCTTCTTCCGGTGTGGGGATTTCAATCTTCATTTTCGCGTTCTTCGACATAGCGCATCACCTCCTTCACGTTGGCCTTGCGCAAGCTGATGATCCGGCGAACATCCATTCTGTCCACGAAAACGACCACATGAACCCGTGTCCCAAGAACGGCAAGGGCGATCTGACGGATCTCGCCATAATCGCGTCGGGTGTCTTCCCAGATCAGCGCCTGGTCCCAGTCCAGATGGGCGGCTTCCGCCAGGGAGAGACCATGTTTCTCTCGGTTGATGAGGTCCTTGGCGGAGTCATGGCGGATCTTCATGAAGGTCATTGTAGTAACATCATCTTCTGGATGCAATCATGAAAACCCCCGGCGGCTCGATCCTGTCACCGCGCCACCCGTTCATCCCCCGTCGGCCAAACGAAAGGTGATGGGGACTTCCACGGCGGTCGCCTCCGGAATGCCACCGCTCCGGGCGGGTGAGAAATGCCATTCCAATACGGTTTCCCGGGCCGAATCGTCCAGAATGGAATGACCCGAGCTTTTCATGATTTCCACCCGGTTGGGCGTTCCGGTCGCATCGATGAAAATACGCAAAAGAACCGTCCCTTCCAGTCCGCGGCGACGGGCCAGGGGGGGGTATTCGGGCTTGGGGGCGACACGAATCATCGGCAAAACGTCCGCCTGGGTCTGTCGGAAAGGAGGTGCCGGATTCCGCAAACCGGGTTCATGCACTGGCGGCGGTTGGAACTCCGTGGACGTGCTTTCTTGGGTGTTCCGGGTTTCGCGGGTGGGGGCGTCCTCGACCGGAGGTTCATCCTCCTGGGTCGGGGGGGAGATTTTTCTTGGCGGCGGTTTTTTCCTTGGAGGAAGCAGGCGCGGTTTTGGTGTGGGTACTTCCGGTTGGACCGGGGGGGACTCTTCCTGAATGGCGGGGATGGGTTCTTTCGGAACCGTTTCCTTGGGTGGATCGGGTTGTTTCTCGATGAGCGGCTCTTGGGGGGCTTCCTGTTTTTCCTCCGGCACAACCTTGTTGTCTTCCGTTGGGAGATTGGCCATGGCCGGGGGCGCTTCGGGAATCGCCAGTGGCTCGGGAGACGCCGGTTGGGTCGGGGCGGGCGGTTTTTCCGTCACGGGGAGGATCGTGACAAAGGCCTCCAGAGGCACCGGATTGGCGTGCCTCGGGGGAAGAGTGCTGACGACAAACCCGACGAGAATTCCATGCAGGACCATGGAGGCCATGAACGTCCAGGATTTCATCACCATCCACCACGGACACAAAGCGTAAACGGATGATCGCGTTTTGTCGGGGCTTGCATGCAACCTTCTTTTCGTTGTGCTCCTTCTGACGATCCGAAGTGTCGTGCAAGTGAAATGCCGCGAAAAAACATAACAAGATCAATATTGATCCATACGATCATGCAATCATTCGCGGCAAATGGCGCGGAATGTGGCAAATGACACAGTGGTGTTGGCGATGCAGGGATTGGTGTATCGTTTATCCTTTGGAACCGCGTTGCCGGGCCCGGTAGATATGGCAGGCGATGCCGCAAGCCACCGAGACATTCAGGGAGCCGGCGCCCCCCTGAATCGGAATGGCGGAGAGAACATCGCAATTGTCGCGGGTCAGGCGGCGCAATCCCTTTCCCTCGTTGCCGAGGACCAGGGCCGTGGGCCCGAGGAAGGAATGATCATCGAGAGAACGTTGCGCTTCCGCTTCAAGACCGATGATCTCGACCCCATGTTGTTGCAGTTCTTTCATCGCTCGCGCCAGGTTGGTGACGCGAATGGTATCGATTCGTTCTGCCGCCCCCGCCGAGGCTTTGACAGCGGTTCCCGAAAGGGGGGCGGTCCGATCCTTGGGCAAAATGACCGCCAGGGCGCCGAAGGCCTCCGCGGTACGCAGAATGGCTCCCAGATTTCGTGGATCTTCAATCCCATCCAGAAGGATCAGGAGGTCTCGTGAACCCGGCGTCAGACGGTGCAACAGTTGATCGAATCCAGGTTGTTCCCGAATGCCGACGCGCACCGCGAGCCCCTGATGGGTGGCGGTTCCGGTCGTTCGGTCCAACACCTGCCGTTCGACCAGTCGGGGGCGGATCCCTTTTTCCCTGGCGAGAATCAGGGCATTCTGGAATTTCTCTCCCCGGCCTCCCTTCAGCGCCATCATCGATTCCACGGGGCGCCGTGTCGTCAACAAGGCAAGCACCGGGTTGATCCCAAAGACCCATTCCTGTTCGGTATTTTCCATTGCATCTCCAAAGGGTCAAAGCAGTTTTACCAGTGCCGCCACGGCCCCAACCGCCACGAACATCAGGCTCCCAAGCTTGATCACCATCCGTTGCTCCAGTTCCTTGAGGTCCCGCTTCAGTTCCGCCCGGACCGATTCGATCTTGACATCGAGTTCCTTGATATCCCGCCTCAACTCCGATCGGAGCGAATCGATGTCCCGCTTCAACTCTGCCCGGACCGACTCGATCTTGACATCGAGTTCCTTGAGGTCCCGTTTCAACTCCGCCCGGAGCGACTCGATGTCCCGCTGCACATTCACCTGGACCTGTTCCAGTTCCAGTTTGGTGGCCAGGCGTTCTTCCATCCATTCGACGATGGTTTCGGCCTGTATTTCCGCCTGGGCTTCGGGAACACCGGCGGCTTTCAATTTTTTGGCGTAGGCCAGCGAATCAAACATGAGCGGCATGATGAAACACTCCATTGACGAAATTGTTCAGGGTTTTGTCATCATGCATGGTCACTTTCCATTCTCGTTGGTCGAGCGAATGGGATCCTCCTGTATTTCATGAGGCAACAGTGCTAGATTCGCGCCGTCCTGAAACCCTTGCTGGAGACCAAGACCATGGCCGTCCCATCCCATCGCATTCAGAAGGTGAAGCCTTCGGCAACACTACAAATTACCGCCAAAGCCAAGGCGTTGCGCGCCCAGGGCAGGAATGTCATCGGACTGGGCGCGGGCGAACCCGATTTCGATACCCCGGAACACATCAAGGAAGCGGCCATTCGTGCCCTGCGCGAAGGATTCACCAAGTATACGCCTGTCGATGGCATCCCCGAACTGAAAAAGGCGATCATCGGCAAAATGCAACGGGACAACCATCTTTCGTATGAACCCGACGAGGTATTGGTCACCTCGGGGGGCAAGCAGGCTTTTTTCAACATGGCCCTCGCCATGCTCAATCCGGGAGACGAGGTCATCATTCCCGCCCCCTACTGGGTCTCCTACCCCGACATGACCCTGGTCGCGGACGGACAACCGGTCATCATCGATACCCATGAGTCCGACGGGTTTAAACTGAATCCCGAACGTCTGGCCGCCGCGATCACCCCGAAAACCCGTTTTGTCGTCCTCAATTCGCCGTCCAATCCCACCGGGGCCGCCTACAGCGCCCTGGAAATGACAAAAATCGCCGATGTCCTCCGTGCCCATCCCCATGTCTGGGCCGTCAGCGACGACATTTATGAAAAAATTGTCTACGACGGTTTTCGTCATGTCACTCTTGTCGCGCTTGCCCCTTTTCTCAAGGATCGGACCCTGATTCTCAACGGTGTTTCCAAAACCTATTCCATGACCGGATGGCGTATCGGCTACGCCGTCGGTCCGCGCGAGGCCATCAAGGCCATGGGCAAGGTTCAGGAACAAAGCACCTCCTGCGCCACATCCATCGCCCAAAGGGCCGCCGCCGTCGCCATTTCCGGCGATCAGGCGTGTGTCGAACCCATGGTCCAGGCGTTCAAGGAACGCCGCGATTTCATCGTCGCCGCCCTGAACGCCATTCCGGGAATACATTGCAACATGCCGGAAGGGGCCTTTTATGTTTTTCCCAACGTTGGAGGATTGATGGGGAGAAAAACGCCCAAGGGAGCGCTCATCAACAACAGCATGGATCTGGCGGACTACCTGTTGAACGATCTGGATGTCGCTCTGGTACCGGGTCTTGCCTTCGGCAAGGATCCCTTCGTCCGGATTTCCTTCGCCATCGCCCTGGATGACCTGAAGGAGGCGATGAAAAGGATCGAGAGGGCGGCACGGGAGTTGGGTGTTGTCTGAATCTTGAAGGGCATGGCCCTGACGGTTTTCCCGGGAAGGGGCGAGCCCCTTCCCGGGCCGGTTCCGTGGATCTTCAGGAAAATACCTCGGAATAATCCTGGCTTGCCTGTTTCAAATCCGCCATCCGACCGATGTCCATCCAATAGTCCAGAAACGGAAACGCTGCCGTGGCATGTCCGCTTGCGATCACTTTGTGGAAGAGGTCGGGCATGTCGAAATAGGTGTTGCGTGGAATGTAATCCACAACCTGCGGATCCAGGAGGTAGATTCCCGCATTGATGAAATATTCCTGGACCGGTTTTTCCTCGATGCCGAGCAGTGTGTGTTGGCGGGTATGGACCACGCCATAAGGAATCGCCTGTTCCACCTTGCGGACACACAAGGTTGCCAGTGAGCCATGTTCCTCGTGAAATTCGAGGATGTTTTTGAAATTGATCTGGGTCAGGAGGTCGCCGTTCATGACGAAGAAGGGTTCCTCGGGCACCTCCGGCAGGAGGGCCAGGGGACCTGCCGTTCCCCGCCGTTCATCCTCCTCCAGATAGTGGATGTCCACGCCCCAATCGGAACCATCCCTGAAATAATCCTGAATGACTTCCTTGCGATAGTTTACCGACACATAAAACTTGTAAAAGCCGTGGGCGGCAAAACTTTCGAGGATCAGTTCAAGGATTGGTTTGGTTCCGACTTTCAACATTGGTTTGGGACAGGTTTTGGTCAGAGGACCCATGCGCGATCCCAACCCCCCTGCCATGAGCACCACCCAGTTTTTTCGTTGCTCCCGGCTGGCCAATTCCCGCAAGGTCTTCAGGCCGATCAGCCGTCCCTCTTCATCGATGATGGGCATGTGATCGATGCTTTTGCTCGTCATCAACGCCAGGACCCGGTCTTCGGCATCGGTCGCCCGAGCCACCGTCGGTTCGCGCGCCATGACCCGTTCCACCGGGTCTTTCATGTTGACTCCATTGAGAAGTCCCCGACGGATGTCGCCATCCGTGACGACACCGATCAATCGGTTCGCCTCATCCGTCACCAAGGCCACCCGCAGCGCACCCCGATCGATGACCTTCATGACATCCAAAACCGATGTCTGCGAACCGATGACAACCTTTCGCCAATACTCAACGGTCGTCATAAATGTATCCTCCCTGGTTCGACAATTGCCGACGATGACCCGATCCCCATGGATCTTTTCAACAGTGCCAAACCTTGACAGGTTCAAGGTTCAATGGCTGCATCGCAAAAAGAATGCCGGCGGGAGAACGAACGTATCCTGTTGATTTTTCGTATGGATGATTTCCTTGGGGAGGAATGTATCCGGGACAACGGGAAAAACATCCCTGGCGTCAGGGCAAGATTTTCCAACGGATGGAAGCGACGATTTTTCCGGGAGGGATGTTTCGGACGTGTCATTGGCCACGGGTCATGCGGCGGGCGGGAACGCCCGCGACCCGGTCCCCGGATGCGACGTTGGCAACGACGGTCGCTCCGGCGGCGACCAGGGCCCCGGCGCCGATCCGGATTCCCTGAATCACCACGGCTCCGGTTCCGATATGAGCGCCCCGTTCGACGTGTACCCCACCGGACAGAATCACCCCTGGGGCGATGTGGACATGATCATCGATCAGGGTGTCATGGTCGATGCGGGCGCCGGTATTGATGATCACATTGTTTCCCAGGACCACCCCCGGTTGAAGGATGGTCCCGGCCATGATCTGGCAACCTTCGCCCATGCGCACCCCGGAGGCTTGAAGGCGATGGGGATGCGGCACCGGGCAGAAAGAGTAGCCCAGCGTGTTGTAATGCTCGAACAAGCGAATCCGTTTGCCGTTGTCGCCGACGGAACCGATTCCGAGAATCAATCCTGTCGTTGGCGGGGGAAACCGTAGCAACAGTTGGTCATCGGAATGAACCGGCTCCATCTTTTCGCACCAGGGGGGGAGGAGTTCATGCGTTGGGATATAGACAGCCGAAACCACGGTGGCGGTTTGGATCAAGGCGTCCATCAGGACCCGGGCATGCCCGCCGGCGCCCAGGAGGACCCGATGCAGCACTGAATCACCCGTGTTGACATCGACCAGGGAGGTGGTCACGGATTCAGCGCCGCAATGCCCCGGCGCACCTCGGTCACGACCTGTTCCAGTTGTGCATCGGTGATGGTGGTGGAACAGGGAAGGACCACGATGCGATACCATAGTCCCTCGCTGACCATCTGGCGCGAGGCCAGGGCTTTGCGATAGGGGTCCTGGAGATGCAACGGTTTCCAGAACGGTTTGGCCTCGATCCCCTGTTGACGCAGGAACAGGCGCAGGTCCTGGACGCGATCGGGAGTGGCGCGGTCGAGAACGATTCCGGAGAACCATGCCGCCGACCGACCATCGAGCGACCGGGGAAAGAGGGAGACGTCCTCGATGTCCCCGAGTGACCTGGCATAGAATTCGCGGATCCACCTTTTCCGGGCCACCAGGTGGTCCAGCCGTTCCAACTGGGCGCAGCCCACCGCCGCCTGAAGGTTGGTCAGGCGATAATTGAAGCCGACCTGATCATGATCATAGGCTTCACCCAGGCGTGCGGTGGTGGAAAGGTGACGCACCTTTCGCAGCAGGGCTTCATCATGGCCAACGACCGCGCCGCCGCCGCCGCAGGTGATGGTTTTGTTGCCGTTGAAGGAAAAGACGGTCACATCGGCCCCCAGGTCACCCACATTCTTTCCCTGATAACGGGCGCCCAGGGCTGCGGCGCCATCCGCCACCACGGGAATTTGAAAGTGATGGGCAAGCGTGACGATCCGATCCATGGGCGCCGGTTCACCCAGGATATGGACCGGCATGATGGCGGTCACCGGTTTTCCGGTTGTCTTGTGACGGACCCGACCGCACCGGATGTCGCATTCACGGTGCAGCAGTTCTTCCATGAGACCGGGGTCGATATTCCAGCCGTTGGCATCGACATCCACCAGCCAGGGTTCAGCGCCGCAATAACTGACGGCGTTGGCACTGGCAATGAAGGTCAGGCTTGGAACCAGCACCAGGTCTCCCGGTCCAACCCCCAGGGCCCGCAAAGCGACATGAAGTCCCGCGGTTCCCGATGCGGTCGCCACCGCAAACGGCGCTCCCGACGCTTCGGCCACCATCTGTTCGAAGCGACCGACGAACGGGCCGACCGACGACACGAATCCACTGTCGATGCATTCCTTGAGATAGGCCGCTTCGTTGCCGGCAAGATTCGGAACCGCAAGAGGAATCATCCGTTTCTCTCCCGATGGATGAAAAAAAACAAGACCCCGAATTGGAGTCTCGATGATCTGGTTGTTCCCCATTTTCGTCTCAACCTGCCTCCCGGATCAATACACGAACGTTGCGATGGATTTTTTTTTGGTCGCATTTTCGCGGTCACCATGATGCTGCATTTATGTGCATCTGGTGCATCGATTTCTTTCATGAGGCGGCAGAATATGATGATATTTTGTGCATTCGTGATTCAAACCGGGGTTGGGGCCATTCTTTGAAATGACTGGATAAATTTTATTTTTATTACGGGTAGGGCATTTGGAACGATAATTACATTTTTCATTATTCCATGGCATGTGGGTTGCCATGCTCCAGGGCAAGATGAATCAGCGGTTCCAGCCGGCGTGCTGGAATCCGTCGCGACGATAAGGAGACCAAAATGTCAAGAGGGAAATGGTTTGAATGGGTCGTGGGTGCGTTGATTGCCATCTGGGCGGGGTGCGGAGGGGTGGCGCATGCGGCGGACACGATCAAGGTTGGGGTATTGCATTCCCTGTCCGGCACGATGGCCATCAGCGAAACCACGCTGAAGGACACGGTGTTGATGATGGTGGAGGACATCAACA
The DNA here is from genome assembly GCA_015228815.1 of Magnetococcales bacterium. NCBI lineage: Bacteria > Pseudomonadati > Pseudomonadota > Magnetococcia > Magnetococcales > Magnetococcales bacterium. The sequence continues at coordinate 22,391 of JADGCV010000016.1, forward strand.
AACGGGGTGGATTGTTGGGGAAGAAGGTGGAAGCGGTGGTGGTCGATCCCGCCTCCAACTGGCCGCTGTTCGCCGAAAAGGCCCGGGAACTCCTTTCCAAGGAGAAGGTGGATGTGGTGTTTGGTTGCTGGACCTCGGTTTCCCGAAAATCGGTGCTGCCGGTGTTCGAGGAGTTGAACGGACTGCTTTTCTATCCGGTGCAGTACGAAGGGGAGGAAAGTTCGCGCAACGTGTTTTATACCGGTGCCGCACCCAACCAGCAGGCAATTCCCGCCGTGGACTATCTGCTGGGTTCGGAGGGGGGTGGCGCCAAACGCATCGTCCTTCTGGGAACGGATTATGTCTACCCGCGCACCACCAACAAAATTTTGCGCGCCTACCTCAATGGCAAGGGGATTCCCGACGCGGACATCTGGGAAAACTATACCCCCTTTGGCCATTCGGACTGGCAGACCATCGTTTCCCAGGTGAAAGCCTTTGCCTCCCAGGGAAAAAAGACGGCCGTCGTTTCAACGATCAACGGCGATGCCAATGTACCGTTCTACAAGGAATTGGGCAACCAGGGCATCAAGGCCGAGGAAATTCCCGTGATCGCCTTTTCGGTCGGAGAGGAGGAACTTTCCGGCATCGATACGAAACCGTTGGTGGGGCACCTGGCGGCCTGGAATTATTTCATGAGTGTCGCCTCGCCGGAAAATACCGCCTTCATCAAGGGGTGGCATGCCTTCATCAAGGATGGCAAGCGGGTCACCAACGACCCCATGGAAGCCACCTACATCGGTTTTAAAATGTGGGAGCAGGCGGTTCGGCAGGCCGGCACCGCCAATGTCGATGCCGTGCGCCAGGCCATGTACGGACAGAAGGTGAAAAACCTCACCGGCGGGGTGGCAGTGATGAACACCAACCATCACCTTTCCAAACCGGTCCTGATCGGTGAGATCCAGGATAATGGTCAGTTCGATGTGGTGTGGAAAACGGAAGGTTTGGTCGTTGGCGACGCCTGGTCCGATTTTATCCCTGAATCCGCCAAGTTGACCGCCGACTGGACGTTCCCCTGGGTGTGTGGCAACTGCCAGAACCCTGTTTATGGGGCGGCGAAATAGTTCGGGTCGCAGATTCGTCCCCTCCGGCAGCGCTGCCGGAGGGGAATTCTTCACATCAGGAACGTGGATCGATCATGTTTTCATCGTTTCGAAGATCGTGGTTCATCCCGCATGCCCCTTTCCTGATGGCGCTGGTCTGGATGATGACCTGCTCTTCTGTCGCTCGGGCATTGACGACGGAGGAACTCAAGCCTCTTGCCGACAATGATTATTCGATGAAAATCAACGCTGTCGAAGCGTTGGCGGCAACCGGTGATCCGGCACTCGAAGCCATCTTCAAGGCCATGTTGGAGGGACGCCTTTTCACCCGCCGTGCCGATGGGGGCATCGTGATCGGCGAACAGGTGGCGCAACGGTATCGACTGATCGACCCGATTGATGGAAAAAACGTCGGCGAGGAGACGGATGACGCGCTTGAAAAGGTAAAAGTAAACAATAAATTACGTAAAGTATTGCGCGGTGCGCTCGGTGGCTTGACCCTGATGGCGCCGGACCGGGGGCAACGGATTCGGGCCGCGCGAGCGATGCTTGCCAGCCCCGTCATCGATCAGCTGCCTCTGTTGGAAAAGGCTCGGGACGCCGAGGCTGATCCAGAGGTGGCACGATGGCTGGGAATGGCCCGGGATGCGATTCTCCTGACCGGCTCCGACGTCGCAAGCCAAAGGCTTGAGGCGCTTGCCCGTCTGGAGAAGGAGGGGGGGGTTCAGGTGGGAACGCTTTTGGGGCAGGTTGCCAACCAGACCTCCCCAGGCCCTTTCAAGCAGGCCCTGTCCGAGGCCAGTGACCGGGTACGGAGGCACATTGAACGATGGGGGTTGCTGGGCAATTTGTTCCAGGGGCTTTCCTTGGGGTCGGTGTTGCTTCTGGCGGCGGTGGGCCTGGCCATCACCTTCGGCGTGATGGGGGTGATCAACATGGCCCACGGGGAGTTGGTGATGCTCGGGGCCTATACCATCTTCGTCGTTCAGGATCTCTTTCGCGCTGTGGCTCCGGATTTGTTGGACTGGTCGCTCCTGATCGGAACGCCGCTTGCTTTTCTTGTCGCCGGCGGTTTTGGCATCGCCATCGAACGTGGCATCATCCGCCATCTTTATGGCCGTCCCCTGGAAACCTTGTTGGCAACCTGGGGACTGAGCCTTGTTTTGCAACAGTTGGTCCGTTCCGCTTATGGCCCGACCAATCGCGAGGTCAACACTCCTTCCTGGATGAGCGGCGCCATCGAAACCAGCCAGGGACTGATTTTTACCTACAACCGCATCGCCATCATCCTGTTCAGCCTGGCGGTGGTTCTGGGATTGGCCTTCATCGTCAAACGGACCACCTTCGGCCTGCGGATGCGGGCCGTCACCCAGAACCGACCCATGGCTGCCTCGATGGGCATCCGTACCGGCTGGGTGGATGCCATGACTTTTGGTCTTGGGTCTGGAGTCGCGGGTCTGGCGGGGGTGGCGCTGTCCCAGATCGATAACGTGTCTCCCAACCTGGGACAAGCCTACATCATCGACAGTTTCATGGTGGTGGTGTTCGGTGGGGTCGGCAATCTGTGGGGGACGGTGGTCGGCGCCTTGTCTCTGGGGATGGCCAACAAGTTTTTCGAACCGGTCGCCGGCGCCGTTCTGGCAAAGATACTGATCCTGCTGGCCTTGATCCTGTTCATTCAAAAACGTCCCCGGGGAATGTTCCCCCTCAAGGGACGGGCGGTGGAGGCCTGAGCCATGGACGAGGCCCGGACGCATCAAGGGACCCCCCCGAATCGGAATGGCGGTGACATCGAGTCGCGGACGCCACACGGGTTCTTTTCGGGTCGGGATCATGGCGGATGGATCTTTCTGGTTTTGCTGCTCGTGGCGACGGTGGCGATGTTCGTCATGAGCCGGTTGCCGCCGGATTCTCCGTTTCACCTTCCCATATGGATGATGAGTCTCGGGGGAAAATATTTGAGCTTTGCGCTGTTGGCGTTGTCGGTGGATCTGGTTTGGGGGTATGCCGGCATCCTCAGTCTGGGGCATGGGGCCTTTTTCGCCCTGGGGGGCTATGCCATGGGGATGCACCTGATGCGGCAGATTGGTGGCCGGGGGGTTTATGGAAACTCAGAATTGCCTGATTTCATGGTGTTTCTCGATTGGCGGGAGTTGCCTTGGTACTGGCAGGGGTTTGACATGTTTCCCTTTGCGCTGTCGATGGTGTTCCTGGTGCCGGGACTGCTTGCGTTCGGATTCGGCTGGTTTGCGTTTCGTTCGCGGGTCAGCGGCGTCTATCTTTCGATTATCACCCAGGCATTGACCTATGCACTGATGCTGGCCTTCTTTCGCAACGACATGGGATTCGGAGGCAACAACGGCCTGACCGACTTCAAGGAACTTCTGGGCTTCAGCCTTCAATCGGATGCCATGCGCCGCGCCTTGTTCGTCGTTTCGGCCCTGGCTCTGGCGGTGGGTTATCTGATCTGTCGTTTCATCACCACCTCGCGTTTTGGTCGGGTGCTGGTGGCCATTCGCGATGGCGAAAGCCGGGTGCGCTTTCTGGGTTATCGTGCCGAACACTATCAACTTTTCGTGTTTGTGGTATCGGCCATGCTGGCGGGCGTGGCGGGGGCGGTCTACGTCCCACAGGTGGGGATCATCAATCCGGGTGAGTTTGCCCCGGCGGGTTCCATCGAAATCATCATCTGGGTGGCGGTGGGGGGGCGCGGTACCCTGTATGGTGCCGTGTTGGGGGCGATCCTGGTGAACTATGCCAAAACCTGGTTCACCGGCGCCATGCCCGAGGCCTGGCTCTATATGTTGGGAACCCTTTTCGTGGCAACCACCCTTTTTCTGCCCCGTGGTCTGGTCGGACTGGTCGGGCTTCGGCGACCTTTCGCTTCACGGGAGGACAATCGTCGCGCATCCACCCCCGCGCCATCGATCCAGGACCGGCCATGAGCGCCATCGAGGTCAAACACAAGGCCCAGGAAACTCTGCTCTATCTGGATGGGGTGTCGGTTTCCTTCGATGGATTCAAGGCGATCGACGAACTGAACCTTTATATCCTCGCCGGCGAACTCAGAGCCGTCATCGGACCCAACGGGGCGGGGAAAACAACCATGATGGACATCATTACCGGAAAGACCCGTCCCGACAAGGGGGATGTCTTCTTCAAGGGGGACATCGACCTGACGCGCCTGGACGAGGCGGAAATCGCCAATCTGGGTATTGGCCGGAAATTTCAGAAACCGACGGTCTTCGAAACCCTGACGGTATGGGACAATCTGGAATTGGCCCTTTCCGGTCAGCGCTCGGTGTGGCAATCGTTACGGTTTCGCTTGACGCCACTTCAGCAACGCCGCATCGACCAGGTCTTGCAGACGATCGGACTGACCGATTTGCGAAAAATGCGCGCGGGGGGGCTTTCCCATGGTCGAAAACAGTGGTTGGAGATCGGCATGCTGCTGATGCAGGACCCGGAAGTGTTGCTTGTGGATGAGCCTGTCGCCGGCATGACCGACGACGAAACCGCCCAGACCGCCGAATTGCTCAAGGCGATCAGGCGGGACCATTCGGTGGTGGTGGTGGAGCATGACATGGCGTTCATTCGCGCCATGGACTGCAAGGTGACGGTGCTCCATGAAGGATCGGTACTGGCCGAGGGACCGATGGACGAGATTCAGGCCAATCCGAAGGTCATTGAAGTCTATCTTGGTCGTTAGGGTGACGGATCATGCTGCGTGTCGAAGGGATCGATCTTTTCTACGGCGCCTCCCAGACATTGAAGCGGGTGAATCTATCCGCCAACATTGGCCGCATTACCTGTGTTCTGGGTCGCAACGGCGTGGGAAAGACCAGCCTGTTGCGGGCGGTGGTGGGTCGTCATCCCATCGCGTGCGGGCGGATCGTGTGGAATGGCCAGGAGATCGGCGCCTTGCCGAGCCACCAGCGGGCAGCTCGTGGCATCGCCTTCGTCCCTCAGGGGCGGGAAATCTTTCCCTTGCTTTCGGTGCGGGAAAATCTGCACACCGGCTTTGCCACGCTCGAAAAATCGTTGCATCATGTTCCCGACGAGATTTTCGATCTTTTTCCAGTTCTTGCGGGCATGTTGCATCGGCGTGGCGGAGATTTGTCCGGTGGGCAGCAGCAACAGTTGGCCATCGCCCGGGCGCTGGTGACCCGTCCCCGATTGTTGGTTCTGGATGAACCCACGGAAGGGATTCAACCCTCCATCATCAAGGACATTGAACGGGTCATTCGTCACCTGGCAGGCAGGGGAGACATGGGCATCCTCCTGGTGGAGCAGTATTTTGAATTTGCCCGGGATTTGGCCGATGACTTCATCGTCATGGATCGGGGAGAGGTGGTGATGACTGGAACCCGGGCGAACATGGTGGAAGCGGACGTGCGTCGTCATTTGACGGTGTAATGCCGTTCAGGTTTTTTCAAAGGACGAACAACGGAGTATCATGGGGCTGGTCGGGCTGGCGTTGCGGGATGCTCCCGACCTGTTGTACCAGATTGCGTTGTACATGGTGACAAGGAAATTTTTTCCGATTGATTGCTTGAAAGGAATTGCACTATTTTCCATCCCGGGCGTTGGACCATGCGGAGCATTTTCTGTTTGGCGCAGCGTTCATTCCACCATTTCGATGTTACCAGTTTTTTTCCTGATCAAGGGCACCCACCAGGGTGCCTTTGGCATATCGGAAAAACAAAGAATATGAGATGCGTCCATCGAGACCGACAGATGACCGGTCGTTTCGTTTCGAACCGTAGCGCCCATCCGGTGTGTGGGCGGGCCGAGATCGTTTTCAAGCGGACGGAAGGAGGAACCCGGCTGGGACACCTGTACCAGAGGAATCCGTATCGGGTATTGTTTCCCCATTCCGAATCGGGAGAACCGGTGACCGCGGTATTGGTGACGACCTCGGGGGGGATGGTGGGGGGCGACCGTCTGGAAGGGGCGATCGAGGTTCAGGCGGGTTGCGAGGCGTTGGTGATGACCCAGGCGGCGGAAAAGGTGTACCGTTCCAATGGCGCCGACTGCGGTATCGATCTTTCCCTGAGTGCGGGTCGGGGTGCGCGTCTGGAGTGGTTGTCCCAGGAGTGCATCGTGTTCGATGGCGCCCGCTTGCGTCGCCATACCCGACTGGCGGTGCAGGGGGATGGGGAGATACTGGCCGGCGAACTGCTGGTATTTGGTCGGACCGCCATGGGAGAGCGACTTCGCAGGGGACTGATCCGGGATGCCTGGAGTTTGCGGCGGGACGATGGTCCGGTTGTCTGGCGCGATGCGTTGCACATGGAAGGAGATCTGGCCTCCCTGTTGGCCGATCCCGCCTGTTTCGACGGCGCTTTGGCTGCCGGCAGTGTGGTGCATGCAGGACCCGATCATCTGGAAACGGCCCGAACCCTGTTGGCCGAAACCGTTACGGATGGAATTCGGGCTGCGGCTGGCCGGATCCTCGATGCCGGGGGTGGCGGGGTGACTGTGGTTCGTTGGCTGGGGGATGATCCGGGGTTTTGCCGTGCCGCCTATGGGCGTTTCTGGGCCGGATACCGGTACCGGGTGTGGGGCAGACCCGAACGCCTGCCCCGCTTGTGGAATATTTGAACAAAAACCATTCGCGATGGGGTCTGATCATGCACCTGTCACCTCGGGAAAAAGACAAACTGTTGGTGGCCACCGCCGCCATGGTCGCCCGCCGCCGTCTGGAGCGGGGGGTACGGCTCAATCATCCGGAGGCGGTGGCCCTGATCACCGACTTTGTCGTCGAGGGGGCCCGGGATGGTCACAGTGTGGCCGATTTGATGAGTTCCGGGGCCAGGGTGTTGACCCGGGATCAGGTGATGGAGGGCATCGCCGAAATGATCCACGAAATTCAGGTGGAGGCCACTTTTCCCGATGGCACCAAGCTGGTGACGGTTCACAATCCAATTCGTTGACCCGTGTACCGGAACAATTTCGGGATTGCCATGATTCGGAGAACGTTATGATTCCTGGAGAGGTCATTGCCGCCGGAGGGACCATCCTTCTCAATCAGGGACGCGAGACCCTGACCCTGATGGTCGCCAACGCCGGCGACCGTCCCATTCAGGTGGGATCGCATTATCATTTTTACGAGACCAACGCCGCCCTTTCCTTCGATCGGGAAGCGGCTCGGGGATATCGATTGGACATTCCGTCGGGAACGGCGGTTCGTTTCGAGCCGGGACAGAGTCGCCAGGTGCGACTGGTCGCATTGGCTGGGGACCGCAGGGTGATCGGATTCAATGCCCGCATCGATGGTGAATTGGGACCGGAGCGCAGAACATGAGCTGTGAAATCGAACGTTCGGCCTATGCCGCCATGTATGGACCGACGGTTGGTGACAGGGTGCGTCTTGCCGATACCGACCTGTTCGTGGCGGTGGAGGAGGACCGCACCGTTTACGGCGAGGAGGTGAAGTTCGGCGGTGGCAAGGTGTTGCGGGACGGCATGGGGCAGTCGCAGGCGAGCCGGGCCCAGGGGGCGGTGGACACGGTGATCACCAACGCATTGATCGTGGATCACTGGGGCATCGTCAAGGCGGACATCGGCATTCGCGATGGCCGGATCGTCGCCATCGGCAAGGCGGGCAATCCCGACATCCAGCCCGGGGTGAACATTGTTTTCGGGCCCGGCACCGAGGCCATTGCCGGGGAAGGACGGATTGTCACCGCGGGAGGAATCGATGCCCACATCCACTGGATCTGTCCACAGCAGATCGAAGATGCCCTTCACTCCGGGGTGACTACCATGCTTGGAGGTGGAACCGGTCCGGCGGAGGGGACCTTTGCCACCACCTGCACTCCGGGTCCGTGGCATGTGGCGCGGATGATGCAGGCTGCGGAAGGATTGCCGGTCAACATTGGTTTTTTTGGCAAAGGCAATGCTTCCCGTTCCGAGGCCTTGCGGGAGCAGGTGGCGGCTGGGGTATGCGGGCTGAAGCTGCATGAGGATTGGGGGACGACCCCGGCGGCCATCGACCGGTGCCTGAGTGTGGCCGAGGAGATGGACATCCAGGTGGCGATTCATACCGATACCTTGAACGAATCGGGTTTTGTGGAGAACACGTTGGCCGCGTTCAAGGGACGGCCCATTCATGCCTTCCATACCGAAGGGGCGGGGGGCGGTCATGCCCCGGATATCATCAAGCTGTGTGGACAGAATCATGTTCTGCCCTCTTCGACCAATCCCACGCGGCCCTATACGGTCAATACCATCGACGAACACCTGGACATGTTGATGGTGTGTCACCATCTGGACCCGCGCATTCCCGAGGATGTAGCGTTTGCCGAATCCCGCATTCGGCGCGAGACCATTGCCGCCGAGGATATTTTGCACGATCTGGGGGCTTTTTCCATGATCGCCTCGGATTCCCAGGCGATGGGGCGGGTGGGCGAGGTGATCATTCGCACCTGGCAGACGGCGCACAAGATGAAACGTCAGCGCGGCCCGCTGAAGGAGGATGTCGCGGGACACGACAATTTTCGCGTCAAGCGTTATATCGCCAAATACACGATCAATCCGGCGATCACGCATGGGATTTCCCGCCATGTGGGATCGGTGGAGGTGGGCAAGTTTGCCGATCTGGTCATGTGGCGTCCCATGTTTTTTGGTGTCAAGCCGGACTTGGTTCTCAAGTGCGGCACCATCGTCGCGGCGGCGATGGGGGATCCCAATGCGTCCATTCCGACGCCGCAGCCGGTCCACGCACGACCGATGTTCGGTGCTTTTGGCGGATCGTTGACCCGAAGTTCGGTGTTGTTTGTTTCCCGGGCGGGGGTCGATGGCGGGATCGCCGGTCGTTTTGGTTTGAACAAGACGCTGGTGGCGGTCGAGGGGTGTCGTTCGGTGTTCAAGGCCGACATGATTCACAACGGGTATACCCCGGTCATGGAGGTCGATCCCGAGACCTATGAAGTTCGGGCCGATGGGGTGTTGTTGACCTGCGAACCGGCGACGGTGTTGCCGATGGCGCAGCGCTATTTTCTCTTTTGAGGGATTATTTTCATGGGCCATGGGCGGTCAGGCATGAACGACGAGCGGCGGGTGACGGTGCTGGTTCGCGGCGGAGGTGTGGCGCGGGTACCGGAGACGGCCCGAGTGACCCTGGCTTTTCACCTGCGTCATAAACGGCGGATTCGCATGACCGACGATGCGGGGGTGCCGTTTCTGCTGGATCTGGAGCAGGCCACCCTCATGGAGGATGGCGATTTGTTGTTGCTGGCCGACGGTTCGGGGTGCATTCGCGTGGTTGCCGCCCGCGAAGGGGTTGTGGATATGATTCCGGCAACCGTGGAGGAGGGGGTGCGTCTGGCATGGCACATCGGCAACCGTCACACCCCGCTTCAGGTGTTGCCCGGCGGGGGCTTGCGCATTCTGGACGACCCGGTACTGGCCGACATGTTGGCGGGGTTGGGCGCCCAGGTGACCCGATGCCTGGCTCCGTTTTCCCCGGAGGGGGGCGCTTATGGCCACGGCAGCCGTGGTGGCATGGAGCGGCCTAAGCGATCGGAGGATTCCATTCACGAACATGGCGGTCATGTACATCGTCATGATCACTCCTGAGGGCATTCTTCAGGTTTTGATGACCTGGTTTTCCCCTGGTTTTCCGGTGGGGGCCTATTCGTATTCCCATGGCCTGGAATGGTTGGTGGAATCGGGTCTGGTGAATGACGAGGAGCGATTGCGGCGATGGGTTGGGGGGTGTTTGCGTCACGGGGTGGCGCGCAGTGATGGTATTTTTCTGAAGAGGGCCTGGCAGACGGCATGGGAGGGCGATATGTCGGCCCTGGAGGAGGTGGCGCTGTGTGCGGAAACCTGTCGGCCCAGTCTGGAGTTCCACCTGGAAAGCAGTGCCCAGGGGACGGCTTTCATGAGGGTTGTGTGTGATGCCTGGCCCGAAGAATTCATCACTGCCTGGCACGAGCGGCTGGTTGCGACCTCGCGGGAGCCGGCCCTGGCGGTGGCCATCGGGATGGCCGCGGCCCGTCACGATCTGCCTCTGACCTCGACCCTGACGGCCTGTCTGCATGCCTGCGGCGCCAATCTGGTCTCCGCCGGGGTGCGGCTCATTCCACTGGGGCAAAGTGCCGGGCAGCGCATCATCGCCCGTTTGCGGGACGATATTGATTTGGCCCGGGAAACGGTCCTGGTGGCGGACGCAGACGATTGGGGCAGTGCCACGGCCATGACCGACTGGGCTTCCCTGAAACACGAAAACCAATACACGAGGCTGTTTCGATCATGAGTTCCGTGGTGCGAGTCGGTATCGGCGGGCCGGTAGGCTCGGGAAAGACGGCGTTGCTCGACCGGTTGTGCAAGGCGATGCGTGACGATTATCGCATTGCCGCCATCACCAACGACATCTATACCCGGGAGGATGCGGAATTTCTCAACCGTTCCGGGGCACTGGCTCCGGAACGGATCGCGGGTGTGGAGACCGGTGGCTGTCCTCATACCGCCATTCGCGAGGACGCCTCCATCAATCTGGCCGCCGTGGAGCGGATGATCCGGCGTTTTCCCGACCTCCAGTTGGTATTCATCGAGTCGGGTGGGGACAATTTGTCCGCCACTTTTTCGCCGGAACTGGCCGATTTGACCCTCTATGTGATCGACGTTGCCGCGGGAGACAAAATTCCACGCAAGGGGGGGCCGGGCATCACCCGTTCCGATCTGTTGGTGATCAACAAAATCGATCTGGCGCCTCATGTCGGGGCCAGTCTGGAGGTGATGGCGCGGGATACCCGTAAAATGCGCGGCAAGGGTCCGTTTGTCTTTGCCAACATGAAATCAGGGGCGGGGCTTGAAGAGATTATCCGATTCATCGTCGAATGCGGTGGCCTCGGTCCAGCCGCAGTCAAAAGCGATCGGGTGGGGGCCGGATGAGGGTCAGTATGAAAATGGAAGATACTGCGCAAGCGTTTCCAACAGTTTTTTCTTGCGGATCGGTTTGGCCAGGTGTCCATTGCATCCGGCTTCGAGGCTTTTTTCCACATCCCCCGCCATGGCGTTGGCCGTCAAGGCGAGAATCGGACACGGTTCCCTTTGGTTCTCGCGTTCCCACGTCCGGATCCGGCGTGTCGCCTCATGCCCATCCATCTCGGGCAGTTGAACATCCATCAACACCAGGTCGAAATGGGCCTCGGGTTGGGTGAACATGGCGACGGCCTGACTTCCCGTGACTGCAATGTCCAGGGTATGGGCAATCGGTTCGAGGAAGGCCTTGATCACCACCTGGTTTTCCTCGGTGTCTTCCACCAGGAGGATGTGAAATACGGAATGTGAAGTTCCGGTTGCCGCGGGTTGCCGCTGCGACCGTGCCGTCATCATCCGGTCAAGTTCTCCAGCCAGGAGATCCCGGGAAAAAGGCTCGGGAAGAAAACTGGCCCCCATGCGGTGCAGGAGGATGGGCAGACCGCGGTCGGTGCAGCAGCCACAAACCAGAATGGGAAGATTCTTGCCGATGGGAAGTTTCCTGATCCGTTCGACCTCGGCGGCAACATCCGTGGAATCCCCCTGATCGTGGTGGATCAGGAGACCATCCGGAGGTGCCTGACCTGAAGCGGGCTCCTGGAATTCATATTCCAATTGCCGTCTCGATTCGCTGGTCCGTACCTGGATTCCCAGGGAGGTCAACATTTCTTCCAGGTAACCATTGCGGATCGGATGATCATGTTTGACGAGGATTCGTTTACCCAGCAACGTTTGTTCTTCGCGGGACAGGATTTTGGGTCCGGTTGTTTCCTTGAGCGAAAGGGTGATGGTGAAAACGCTTCCCTGTCCGGTTCGGCTGTGCATGGATATGGATCCCTGCATCAGTCCGACCAGACGTTGACAGATGGAGAGCCCGAGTCCGGTCCCGCCATGGCGCCGGCTGTTGGATGAATCGACCTGTCGAAACGGCTCGAATATTGTTTTCTGGTATTCCGCGGGAATGCCGATGCCGGTGTCCACCACACGGAAGATGACCTGGTGCCGGGAATCTTCCAGGGGTTCCGCGCTCGCCAGGATGGCGATACTGCCCGAATCGGTGAATTTGACCGCGTTGCCGATCAGATTGACCAGGATCTGACGGATTCGGATTGGATCACCCAGGCACCAATCGGGAACCGTGTCCTCGACCAGGGTGATGCGCAGCAGCCCTTTCTCCTGGGCGCGAAACCGAATGACCTCGACGACATCGCGCACGATGTGGCGGGGATTGAAGGCGACGTTGTTCAAGATCATCTGGCCCGCTTCCACCTTGGAAAGATCGAGAATGTCGTTGATGATCTGCAACAGGTTTTCGCCGGCGGAGTGACAGATGGCCAGATGGCTGCGCTGTTCGACCTTCAAGTCGCTCTCCAGCAGCAGTTCGGTGATGCCGAGGATGGCGGTCATCGGCGTGCGTATTTCATGGCTCATGGTCGCCAGGAATTCGCTCTTCGCACGGTTGGCGATTTCGGCGTGCTGCCTGGCCTGTTGCAATTCTTCCTCCATGCGGCGACGCTGAATGAACTTCCAAACTTCATCACCGACCATCTGGAGCTGGAATACATCCTCCGAGTTGTACTCGTCGCCTTTGTAGCCCACCCCGAGAATCATGACCACCCGGCCATCATGCATCACCGGAATGCAGGCATGACAGCGGATTGGATTGCCGTTTTCCGGTTCTCCCATCGGTCCCATGCCGCGCCAGAGGTCATTTTCGACCACGATCTGTCCAAAATGATTGCTGTTGGCGACGATTCCGGCACGGTCCAGAAAATCGTTGCGCAAAAGCAGCGCCCGGCAATCCCCCATGGCGGTATCATGGAGGCTGATCAACGACAAGGTGTCATGGCTGTCAATGGCCAGGTACAAATACCCTACCTTGCTGGAGGTCACCGACCGGGCAATGGCGACGGCGCGGTGGCACAGTTCTTTTTCCCCCAATTGACCAATATCGCGATTGAGTTCCAGCAATCGGTTCAGACGTTCTCCGTTGGTTGCCAGACGGTGGTGCGCCTTGGCCAGTTGCGCTTCCGCCCGTTTCCGCGGGGTGATGTCGTGGAAGATGCACTGAAAGAACCGTCTTTCGCCAAGATCGATGACCCGGACGGAAACAAAAACATCCTTGATGATGCCACTTTTCGCACGGAATCGGGTTTCAAAGGAATCGTATCCTCTGTCGAGAATTTTCATGACGTGTCGTGCCGTCTCTTCGGGAGTTTCGGCACAGTCGTAATCGTTGACGGCCATGTTTATTATTTCATCGGAAGGATATCCGAGAAGTTCGTGTATCCTTTCGTTGAACAGGAGCATTCGTGTCGTTTCCGGGTCGATGACCACAACGGCATCGGGTGAATGATCGAAAAGATTGCGATAGAGTGTTTCTGCTTTTTGTCTTTCTTTGATCTCGTTTTTTAGTTTTTTATTATAATAGACCAATATGATCAGTATGAATCCGGCGACTGCCAACCCGGCGGAAATGCCGATGATGGCTTTCTCGATTCGATGGTCTGTCCAATAAGGTTTTTGTTGTCCGTACCATTGGCGCAATAATTTACCGTATTCATCGGATACGATGATTCTTCGGATTGCATGGTCCAATTTTTCCAGGAGTTTGATTTTTCCCGGGTGCAGAAGGTAACCACGTTTGAGTTCAAAAACGGGGGGGCCGACGACCTTGATGCGCTCTTCCAGGTCAAGACGTCGCGCCTTTGCAAGCAGCATGGGCTGGGGTACGATCAAAGCGTCCACTTCTCCGGCCAGCAGGGAGAACAATGCTGGTTCGATACCGGAAAAGGGAATGAGTTTGATTTCCTTTTGTTGCGCCAGTTGCGTCGATGCGGCACTTTCCTTGATGACGGCGGTGCGCTGTCCCGCCAGGGTTTTCAGGCTGGTGATCGATTGGTTTTCGGAGCGGACGAAGATGGAAACAGGGACCGTCTCCATCTCTTCGGACAGAAGAAATTCCGCCTTGCGTTCGGGGCTGATGCCGATTCCGGGGATCAGATCGGCCCGTCCTTCCCGCACCTCCTGCATTGCCTCGGACCAGTTTTCCACCACCAGATAGCGCACCTCCAGATCCGCCTCACGGGCCACCAAGGAAAGGAGGTCGATGGCAAAGCCCTGAGGGCGCCCTTCGGCGTCAAGACTGTAGAGTGGTGGAAAATCGCGCAGTACCGCGGCTGTGATTTTCCGTGGCGTTTCGTTGGCACGCGATGGAGATGCCGCAATCACGATGGACAGGATCATGACCAGTGCAATGGCAATCATGCGCAAGCGCACACCCCATGCAACTTCATGACGTTCTGTGGATGTGTCGAACATTTTTCTTGGTCCATCGGGTTGTATGGGTTTACCCATTACATACCGGACCGGTCAATTTTATTTTTATTATTTATCAATATGGTCCTGACTCTATTATACATGGTTAATCTTGTTTTTCACAAGGATTCTTTCTTGTTATTTCTATACATATTTAAATTATACTGAATTAATTGACCTATTTTTATTGTTTGTTGTTTTATTGTCTGGAATGAAATAAGAACACTGACAATTTATTAAATCGTGAAGATGGGCATGCATCAATGTACAGTTTATAGATGTTGACTAAGGGCATGCGCGGATTTTCTTGAGGAGTGCCTCGGGTGCGGCGGGTGGTGGGTGGTAGAGATGTTTTGTAGATTGATATTTTGGAGGAGAATGAAAATGAGTGAGGTGGATTATCCTTTCGGGATCAGGCCCCTGAGTTCGAATGAAGGCGGTGGTTATTTGATCGAGTTTCCTGATCTTCCAGGTTGCATGTCTGATGGCGAGACGGTTGAAGAAGCGATTGCCAACGGTAAGGAAATCATGCTTTCCTGGTTGGCAGTCGCCCAGGATCAGGGACGAGCGATTCCTGAACCACATTCCATCGGAAAATTCAGCGGCCAGTGGCGCATGCGCGTTTCCAAAAGCCTTCATGCGGATCTTGCGCGACGTGCCAAACTGGAAGGGGTCAGTCTCAATACATTGGCGGCGACGCTGTTGGCGGAAGGTTTGGGTCGGTATCGGGCGGGTTGACATTCATCCTTGGATTGACGGTGTGGACTTTTTTTGTGCGGGTTCATCGTGAATCCGACAAGCGGTTTCGTTCACGAATGAATCACTCCTCCTGGCGTCTGAGTTTGTTGTTGAGGGTTTGCCGGGTGATGCCCAGAAGGGTGGCGGCCAGGCTTTTGTTGCCATGGGCGCGATCCAGGGCGGCCTGAATGAGAAATTCTTCCGTTTCCTGGATGGTGGGCAGGCGGCCATGGAAGGTGATTCTTGGCGGGGTGTCGTGGGGAAGATGCTGTGGCATCCCATCCCTTCCCCGAGGGACGACCGCCTCCCTGAGGGGGGACAGGGACAGGGTCGTGGCGTCGTTTCGCGCCAGGACGTCATGAATCATGGCGCGCAGCTCGCGGACGTTTCCTGGAAAGTCGTAGGCAAAAAGAAGATTGAACAGTTCGTGCGGAAGATTCGGAACCGGCTTTTTCAGGTTTTCCGAGGCCTCCTGCAAAAAATGGCGGGTCAAAAGAGGAAGATCCTCCTTGCGGTCGCGCAGTGGGGGAATCGTGACCTGATGGGCCGAAAGACGAAAATAAAGATCGGGTCGAAAGGTTTGCTCCTTCATCAGGGCATTGAGGTCGCGATGGGTGGCGCAGATGATTCGGGCATCGGTCCTCTGCGCCAGATCGGCCCCCAACGGAAAATACTTCCGGTCCTGGATCAGACGCAGCAGCTTGACCTGGGACGAGGGTTTCAGGTCGCCAATCTCATCCAGAAACAACGATCCTCCCTGGGCCTGACTGATCAATCCTTTTCGATGCTCCATCGCTCCGGAATAGGCCCCTTTTCTGTGCCCGAACAGGGTATCGGAAAACATGTTGTCATCGAGACCCGCGACGTTGATTCCGATCAAGGGACCCGTGCGACCGCTGAGGGTGTGGATCGCCTGGACGAGCAGTTCCTTTCCGACTCCGGTTTCCCCCATGACCAGTACCGGTTCCTGAGAGGGGGCGATCGCCTCGGCATATTGAAACACCCGCTGCATGGCCTTGCTCTGGGTGAGAATGGCGGCAAAGGCAGGATTGTGCGCTGCCCGTTCGGAAAACAGTGCCTCCTTGAGCGTGCCGACCTCCAACCGGAGTCGCCGGACCTCCATCAGTTGCCGGATGGCGGTGATGAATCGGTTGTTTTCCACGGGTTTGACCAGATAATCCGCCGCTCCTTCCTTGATGCACATGACTGCCCGGTCGATTTCCTGGTTGGCGGTCATGATGATGACCTGAATGGCCGGGAAACGTTGCACCAGTTCCCTGAGAAGGTCTTCTCCGCGACAATGGGGCATTTTCAGGTCGAGAACCACAAGGGCTGCGCCGTGAAGATCGATGAACTTGATCAATTCCCGGCCATCGGTCATGGTAACCACCGGCTCGATTCCCGCCAGGCGCAACTGGGTCTTGGAACTGAAAAGGATTTCCTCCTCGTCATCGACCAGAATGATGGGTGGGGTATTGGGTCCGCTCATGGATGATCTCCCCGTTTCTCCGTTGTCATGACCGGCAGCGTCACGGTGACCCGGGTCCCTTCATGTTCCTTCGAGGCAAAGGACATCCGGCCTCCATGATTGACGATGATCGAGTTGGCGATCGACAATCCCAACCCGGTGCCATCCCGTTCCCCCTTGGTGGTGAAAAAGGGGTGGGTCAGTTTGGCCATGTTTTCCTCGGGAATGCCGATTCCTTCATCGGAAATGATGACCTGGACCTCCTTGGAGACAGCTTCATGGGTCATGGAAATTTCCACGGCACACGTCCGTTGGGACAGGGCTTGCAGGGCATTGAGGAGCAGGTTGATGAACACCTGTTCCAATTGCCGACTGTTTCCGAGAACATGAACCGGTTCCTCCAGAATGCGTGTGTGGAAATGGTCGGTATGACGGCTGATCTGTCCGCGCAGGATGCCGATGGCCTCATAAAGGACCTCCCTGAGATCGAACGGCTTGCGGACCGGGGCCTGATCCTGTCGGGACAGGTGTTTGAGGTTGCCGATGATCCCTTGGATCCGTTCCGAACCTTTGCGGATTCCTTCGAGCAGCCTTGGAATGGTATCAAGGCTTTCGCTGGCCGGCAGACCGGCGAGAAGGCTCTCCTGGTGTTCTTCGAGGGAATGGGCGAGCAAAACCTGGAGATCGGGCCATATTTCCAGGAGCATGACCGCGTTGAACTGTATGGCATTGTTGGGATTGTTGATTTCATGCGCCACACCCGCCGCGAGGGTGCCGATGGTCGCCAGACGTTCCCGGTGGAAGGCCATTTGTTCGAGGGTCTGTTTTTCCCGTTCGGCCCGCAGCCGTTCGGAAATGTCACGGGCGCTCATGAACAGATGGTCCGGTTTGAGATCGTCCCCCTGAAGATGACTGGCGCTGATTTCCACGGGAAAATGGGACCGATCGCGTCGGCGAAGGTGGGCAATGTCGATCTGGGGTTCCGAATGGGTGATCCTTTTCCAGGCCACGCCCCATCGTTCCATGGTCATTCCCTCGATGATGTCCACCGCCGACAGCGACAGCAGTTCCTCGCGGGAATACCCGAGCATGATCGACGCCGCCTGATTGCAGCGCACCACATGGCCCCTGGGAGAGAACCACAGCATGGCATCACGGGTATTGTCAACGGAAAATTGTACCAGATTCAACGCATCTTCCGCCAGTTTCCGTTCGGAAATATCATCGAAGATGGCGACGATTTCTCCCGAGGGGAGTTTGTAGACCCGGTTTTCGAACCATAGTTTCAATCGTTGATCGCTGTACAGGGCAACGGGATGGTTGGCGGGAAGCGCGGTCCGATAGACCCGTTGGAAGACATCGAACAGACCGAAGGCGTGAATTCCGGGGAACACCTCGGTCACCCTTTTTCCCAGGATTTCCTCTTTGCGGGTCCGGGTCAGGAGCGTTCCCATCCGGTTGATGTCGCGAATGATGAAATCGGCGCCATTGTCGCAGGCTTCGTAAACCGCGACCCCCGCGGTCATCGTGTCCACCAGGGAACGGTAGCGATGTTCACTTTCCTTGAGCGAGGCCTCGATGATTTGTTGTTCCCGCTGTTGGCGCTTTCTGTTGTCGAGTTCCAGGGCCAACGCGATGGTTCGTTGCGCCACGGTTCGTTCAAGATTGTCGAGCGTCCGGGCAACCTCGTCGGCCATGGTGTCGAAGGCCTTGGCGAGAACGCCGACCTCGTCCTTTCCGGAGTGCTGGCTGCGGACATACCGATGACCGGCGGACAGTTGATGCGCCGCCTCGGTCAGTCGTCTGAGCGGACGGGTCAGACGGCGCGTCAAAAGAAAGGCGACCAGAATGAAGGCCCCGGTCGCCATGAAGCCGATGAACAGGGCAAACCCCACCGCCGTTGTCATCGGTTGCATCAGGTCTTCCTGGTCCATCTGCACCACCAGACCCCAACTCCATTCCGAGAAAAGACGGATGTGGCGGTAGGCGGCCAGAACCATGACATTGTTGCGATCCTGCGTTTCGATAAATCCTTCCTGGCCACTGGAGGCAATTTTTGTCGGCAGCAGGACAATGTTTTCTTCATCCGCCTCTTTCTTGAAGAGTGGCGGACCTGGGTGAACCAGGTCGATTCCCTGCTCATTGACGACGATGACCTCCACCGCCGTGCTCCACGGATCCATGGCAATGGCGACGATCGGTTGAAGAAAGGGGGCCAACGATATTTCGAGGATCACAAGGGCGGATGGATCCTCCGAATTCAAGAATATGGGACTGCCGACCAAAAACGATTCCGGTTTTTCCGGGGGCAGAAATTCTCCGATGTAGTCCTGCCGCGTCGTGCGGATCCGGTCGATGAATTGCTGTTTCACCAGGTCCCTATTGTCCATTTCCGGATGGGTCGAAAGGATGGGGGATCCGCCTTCGATATTCAGGATATGAATGTCTCGATAATAGGGGGCGTGCGATTGCAGTTCTTGAAGGAATGGTTCCAAAAACGCACTCGAAAATTGACGTGTTGTTTCTTCCGTGGGTGCCGATTCAGGCCTGGGGAGGGACAGAATGGTCTTCAATTGTTCCTTCAAAAACCGATCCTGGGCCAGAAATCCGGCATCGGAACGAAGTTCCTTGAACGTCTGTAGAACCCGATCCTTTTGCATGTCGGCCAGTATGTTGATGGTGCGAATCGCCTGATTTCTTTCGTCGCCGAACCACCCCAGAAAGGTGCTTCCTGGAAAACCATGCAAAAAAATCCAGATGGCAATCGAGAAAATGGCAATGAAAAGCAGACTGAAGGTGATGATGAACCGGGTGGTGATGCTGGAAGAGGAGGGGGCGGGCACGGTTGGCCTTTGTGCGTGTATCGTTTGATGGAAGTGACCATGAATCATGGCGAAAAGGGACACCTCTTGTCCAGGTTTGCATGACTGGGAAACAATTCCATACAATAATATGATGTATAAAGACGTTCGGATCCGGTCGTTTGTCCATCATGAATGCGGATTATTTTCCATATGGTGTTGTGCAAAGATCGAGGAATGTTTGAAATAATAAATATATTTTATGGTTAATTTTCATGAATTATTCTGGCAATTGATCCCTGTTTTGGAATAAAACCGAATGGAGGTCCCTGATTGGCAATGGGGGATGGGGACGAGGATGTTGTGTCCAAAGGTGGAAATTTTGAGGGAGAATGACCAATGACGAAAAAATATGGTGGGTGGATTATCGGTACGATCATGGCAGTCCTCATGGGATGGGGCATGCCGGCGTGGGCGGCGGAAGGGGCGGGGGAAGACGGCGTTCCCCTGGGCAAGGAGGTTGCCGAAAAGGAACAGGTGTACGCCAAGGGGCTGACCTTGGCGCCATTCACTTTGAACGGCGTCGAGGTGAAGCAGGATCGTTCCATGGCTGTTCCCGATGCCTTCAAGGATCCATCGACGCGAAAGTGCAAACCGTTTTGTGTCCAGCCAGCCGAGCTTGCGGGCACCACCTTGTTCAAACTGGAAGACTTCGCCAAGATGTCCGCCGATATTTCCAGTGGCAAGATTCTCATTGTCGATATGAGGACCCCGGACTGGTTTGAAAAGGGGACGCTTCCCGGAGCCATCAATCTTCCCTACAGCGATTTGACCTCGAGCGCCACGAAGGCCAAGGCCAAGGTGAAAAAACTGGAAGACAAGGATATCATCGTCTTCTGCAATGGCTGGTGGTGTGGACAGAGTTCCCAGGGGGTGAAGGCCCTTGAGGAAATTCAATACCCCGGCAAGATCTACTGGTTCCGCGGCGGCAACCAGGATTGGGTCGATGCCGGGCTGGCATTGGTCAAGTAGTTGGACGGATGGGTCTGGAATCGGGAAACCGGTTTCGGACCCATTCCATGCTTCATGAAACGGGTCGCGTTTTTTCGACCACGGTCATTCCATCCCCGGAAGGCCGGGCAGTCCCTTCACGGTCACACCAACAGGCCATCGTTTGCCTGGCCTTCTTGAGAAAAGAATATTCCTTTGTTGTCCGGTCGCAATCGGGTAGCATGAAAAATAATAATAAAATTGTTTGATTCATGAGGGAATGAACACGACTCATTCCTTGTTACCATGCATGTTCGGAGGGGGGAGATCATGCTTGCGCAAAAGGGTGTGCCGCTTCTCCTCGGGGTGGCGGTTGTTTTGATATTTTTTATTGGTTTGGATGACTCCTTCCCGGAGAGGACCGACCGGGTCGCGCAAGGATGGACGATCGATGACGAAAAACGAAAAATCTATGGTCGATATGTGTTCAGCGGCCCCGACGAGGCCGTGATCGATGCCGGTTATCAGCCCCTGGCGGTGCCAACGGGGACGGTTCCCGCGGTCATGATGCGGGACGGAATTCTGGCGCGGGAACTTGGAAAAATTGGCAAAAGTGTAAAATTTCATCCTTTCTTCGAGGGGGGGGACATCAATTCCTTTTTGTTTTCCCGACATCTGGAGGTGATGTGGGCCGGGGATATGCCGGTCATCAAGGCGGCGGCGCGGTTTCCGGTCATCGTGACGGCCCAGGTCAAGACGGCCTTTGCCGCGATCATTACCCGCAATCTCTATTCGATGGATCGACTCAAGGGACGGCGTGTCGGCTATGTTCCGGGTTCGTCGGCCCATCAGGTGTTGCTTAACGGACTGGCATTGCAGGGAATGACCGACAAGGACGTGTCCCTGGTCGAAATTCCGGTGAACCGGATGATCGGGGCGCTCAGGGAGGGAATGGTCGATGCCATTGCCGTATGGGAACCAACGATCACCCTGGCCAGGGAACAATTGAAGGACCATGCCGTTCCCTACCGCGCCCTGACTCAGAGCTTTCTTTATTTTTCGAAGGATTTTTTCGATAAACACTTCGAAGCTGCCAGACTCCTGACCGCCGCCACCCTGCGCGCGGTGCGTTGGATGAGTCGCAGCCGGGAGAATGCCCGCAAGGCCTGCCAGTGGCATCGTGCCCTGGCGGAAGCGTTTTCCAGGGGAACCGAGTTTCTTTCCGAGGATCAATGTCTTTCGATCCTCCACCGCGACCTGCTTGACCCGCTCCCCATGGCCATGATTCCCCCGGAGAGCCTTCATGCCGAAGGGGCGATGTCCCGGAAATTCTTGTTTCTGCAACAGATTGGCATCCTGGATCGGACCATGGATTTCAAGCAGGTGCGGTCCGCGTTCAGGACCGACCTCCTTGAGGAAATGATCATGGACAAGGAACGCTGGCGCATCATGGAATTCGACGATCGATGATCCGGGGTTGATTTCATCAATCGGTCGAAGGGGCAACTTCTGCCTGGTCCATGTGGGTCTTTTTTTCCTCCTTTTTGCGCATCGAGGAGGGATCCGGGCGTGGGATTTTCTTCATCATGTTGATTTATAATAAATAATAAAAGAAGATCGACTCTGGCAGCCGGTTTGCGATGTACCCATGCGGCACTGGTATCCTCAAACCGATTCAATGGAGCAGGAAATGAAAATTCCCGGATTGGCGATGGTGATTCCTGGCATCATGTTTTCCAGTCTGATCGACATGTCCAACGGCGAAATGGTGTCGGAGCAGACCCAGTGGGAGGGACAAAAAGCCGCGACGTCGCATGCCAATGCCGTTTCACGGGACCCGGAGATCGTTACCGCCCTGCTGCATCAGGGGCGGATGCTGGATGCCATGGATCTTCAGGGACGCACGACGCTGATGTGGGCCGCGGAACATGGTGAAACGGCTCTTGTGCAAAAGTTGCTCGAATCGGGCGCCGATGTCAACGCGACCGACTGGTGGGGGCGGACGGCGTTGAGTTTGGCCCTGGCCAATGAGCATCGCCGGATCATTGCCCTCCTGGTGGAATATGGGGCGCAACTGACGGCGGGATGAGTTTGGTTGCCGTTACTTTTGTGGATTTTCATTGGAGAGGCATCATGGAAAAAGACCGGAACGATTCCCGCGGCGCTTCCCCGGTGGGACCGACGGGTGAATCGCTTGTCTTCATGAGGCATCCGGGCCACCGGCTTCGTTCCGGGGCGGCGATCGTCGCCCGGGCTTCCCTGGGTGAGCGGGAACCGGAATCGCAAGCGGGTTTGTCCTCCGCGATCCCGGCGGCCTCCGGGACGGTCCAGGGGGAGGGCGTTCCCAATCAATTCACGGGGCCATCGTTTCGCACCCGAAGGGAACGTTTTCGCTTTGACGGTCACAAGATGATGTACCACCTGGACCGGGTCATGGCCTGGCAACGTGGCGAGCGTTTCGCCCCGATTCACATCGACATGGGGTTGACGAAATTTTGCAATACCGCCTGCATCTATTGTTATGCGGTGGTGCAGAACATGTCGCGGGGGACGATGATCGAGCGGGAGGCCTTGTTGCGTTTCATCGATGATTGCGGACGGTTGGGGGTGCGTTCCATCGGTTTCATCGGCGATGGCGAACCCACACTCAATCCGGCGGTCTATGATGCCGCGGTCCTGGCCCGTCAACGGGGGGTGGATACCGCGATGGCGACCAATGGCTTGCTCCTGGACATGGATCGCGCCCATGATTGCCTGCGGGATATGACCTGGATTCGTTTCAATCTGTCCGCCGGCAACCGGGAAGGATTTCAGCGGATTCACCAGTCGAAGGGGGACAATCTGGATTTGTTGTCGGAAAAGATTCGTGCATTGGTTGCCCTGCGCAAGGAACATGGATATCCCTGTACCCTGGGTTTGCAAATGGTCTTGATCCCGGAAAACTTCGACCAGATTTTGCTGGAGGCAGAATTGGCGGCGGCGTTGGGGGTCGATTATCTGGTGATCAAACAATGCGCCGATTCGGAATACAAGGAACTCGGCGTCGATTACCGCCGCTATGCCCAGGCGGAACAGGACCTGAAAAAAGCCGAAGCCCTATCGACGCCGGAATATGTGGTCCAGGTCAAGTGGAACAAGATCAATGCCGCTGACGAAACGTCGCTTTATCATGAAGGGGTGCGCAAATACGACGTGTGCATGGGTACCCCGTTTCTCTCGCAACTCTCCGGTAATGGCGATGTCTATCCCTGTGGCCCCTTCTATGGCAAAAAGCGCTTTCTGATCGGAAACATCCACGAACAATCCTACCATGACATCGTCATGGGGGATCGGTACTGGGCAGTCCATGAAGACATCGCCACCTGGGTCGATGTCCACAAGGATTGCGCCATCGGCTGTCGTCAGGACTACATCAATAAATTTCTCTGGGATCTGAACAATCCACCGGAACATGTCAATTTTATTTGACCCCTGATCTTTTGCAGCAGTCACGGATCCATTGGGCCATGCTTGCGGGCGCTGTTTCCGCCACGCAGCGACGGGCAACTTTTGCCCATTCGTCTTCGCTCACCAGACCGGCGAATGGACCTTTTCCCGGTTCCGGTGGTTCGGACCAAGGGTTCCCGGCATACTTTTGATAGACTGAGTCGAGCAGCGCCAAGGCTCCTTTTTCGGTGGCTTCCTTCTGCAAGCCCTGTATGGCCGTGAGCAGCGTTCTCGTCTCTGTCAGCGTTTCCTCCAGAGAGGGACCACCGGTCTTCTTGCGGGCGGTATGGTAGCGTTCCAGCACAGTGCGCAGAAAGGTTGCCAGCTCCAGCGTTTTCTCTGCCACCCTTTTGTCGCTGGAAAGAGTTGGCCATTGAATCGCATCTCCCGAGGTACTTGCCGGCGCACAACGACAGACACTTTCCATGACCCGGTCGGCCATATTCCGCAAGTCTTCCGATGATTGGGGCAGGTCTTTTTCATTCGCTTTGGACGACAGATTGAGTCTCAGTCGCTCTGCGGCCCGCCCCAGGCGCAGGAGGTCGAGATCCTGGCGCCCCATGGCCTCCTCGTGGCGAACCAGAACGGTCACCATGAGGCTCAGGGCAGGGTCGTTAACGGGAGCCTCAGCCTCCAGAGCGGCCAACGAGCCCAGGCAGTTGACGGCACAATCGAGTCCATTCAATTGTTGCAGAGCATACTCAAGGTTGTCTCCGCCCAGTTCCAAAGCCCACCAAAACCCGATTCCTGCCACCGTGGCCTGCATCCATTCGATTTCCGACGCATTGCCGATACGGGAATAATTGATGGAGGCATTGAAGAAGGATGCCGTGATGTCATCATAATCGTCCACATTGACCAGGGCCGGGCGCACCAAGCCCGATAATATCGAGAGAAACCCTAACCGGTCATGTTTGCTTTGGGAGACGCAACCAGAAAGCCTCCCGGAACAGTTCAACCACGCAGCGGAGTTGTTCAGCATCCTGGAAACGGTTTCAGCCACTTCGCCACCAGGGTTATCGGTCCCGAACAAGGTCTGCATGACCTGGCTCAGTGATTCAATGTTGGCGATGCTGCGACGTGTGGCAAGAACGACCGAGGTCGAATGCAGCGTGTTCAACATGGCCAACGTGTCTTCTTCAAGGAGGCTATCCTTGCCGCGGGCAACAGTGGCCAATCTTCCACACAGATTGTTGAGCTGAACGTGAATGGCATGACGGCACCAGCCATCTTCCAGTTTCAGCCCGGGGATGCGTGTGCGCGCATCTTCTGATTTTACCATGCCGGAGAGAAGTTCGTGGTAGTAGTACCCTCCTTCCATGACCGCGGATTCCGAGCGGCTGAACACGTCGCCAAAGCTGCCCCATGTGGACAGCAGACCGGCATCCCATTCCGACGCCGGGACCTTCATCAGCCAGGTGCGCAAACCGGACAGGATCTTCACGACCAACGGCTCATCAAAAGGAGCACGAAACTGGACAAGCGTCACCAAGACAAGATCCAGCCGTCGTTCCGTGGATCCCACGTCGTCCCGTTCCCATCGGTCCAGGGTATCGGCGATTGGGCCTTGCAACAGATTGACCATTTGAGACCAATTACCCTTCATCTGGGAGATGGCCATTCCAACCCGCAACATTACTTCCTCGGGGGTGCCTAAAAAGCCTTGGCCAGGAGAGGACGTCCTGGAGGTTGGGCTGTCCTGACGATCTTTAGCGACACTCCTGGGCTCACGAGGACGGAGATCGTCCTCAGGCAGGTTTTCAGCATCGGATAGACTGTCGTCGCTTGCCGGAGTCTCATCTCCAAGAAATTGGTGGACATCAAATCGGGATGTAATGGCTTGAATAAATTGCTCCATGCCGTCGGACCATTCCTGTGCATCGTTGGGATTTGTCTCGGGCGGATTGGCAAGTGTCCATATCTCCATTAAGTAGTTCTTCAGGTCAGGTTTGCGATAAACGCTTTGTTTCTGATCTTTGCCAACGCCTATTTTGCTGTCGGGGATCTCCTTGCTGGTGATACCCTTATCGATTTCGGGGGGGTCTGCGGGGATTGCGGACATATGGAACCAATCGGTGTCGTTGGTGATACCCTTGCCGATTGATGGCACATTCTCTGCCATGTCTTGCTCCAGTGGGTTAGAGTTCAAGAATTTGCCCTTCCCAGCATCGCTGCTCGGCTGATGCTCAGACGCACGGTTGCCCGGAATAGACGCCTCGCTTCCTTTTCGCTTGGAGGTACTGAATCAGACATGAGGGAGAGAAAGCGAAACAACTCTCCCTTCAGTGTTCGTGACTGGATGTGATGAATATTACGCCCAGATTTTTTGAAAAGAGCCTTGAACATGTCGTCGGGTTCCAACCACTGTTGTTTGTAGTGGGGACTGAATTTTTTGGCGATGGCGTTCAGATCCGGAATGGTGTCTACGAAGGCTGACAGATCGGAGTAGTTCAGGCTGGGGACTTCCATTCGTTCCGAAAGATATTTTTCATAGAAGGCATGGTGCAACCGTTCCAGGCGATTTCCTCCACGACAAAGGATCTCTGCATAATGTTCGTCAAGCGTCTGGAACAAACCATTCATTTTAGAATGCCCACCCTTGTCTTCTTCTTTGCCAGTTTCCGGTTTGGTATCATGGGCTCCTGTTGGAGCGGAACTCCGAAAAATATTGGACGTCAGTTCTTTACAGGCTGCCTCGTTCTTGGGGTCTTCATCCGGCGGGCCGTTTTTGAGTCGCTCATTCAGCAGCACGGCATACATGGACGACTGGATATCTTCAAGCTGATGGTCAAGAAGAGGATTGAAGGCTTTGTAGAAAATCTGCTCTTCGACGTAGGAAACGATGCAGGTGACACCCTTCAGGTTCAGCGAACGCCGGATCAGGGTGAGGGCGGCCTGGGCCATGGTCGGGGTAGCCCGGTCGATCTCGTCGAACATGAACACTGCCGGGGTTGCGGCGAGCAGTCGCTCCAGATCGCTTTGCCAAGGTAGCCGGATACCGGATTGTACATCGACAGAAACATCCTTGATGGACAACCGGAATCTGTTGTTGTACAGCCATTTGGGGATCAACAGGGTCAAGGGAAAACTTTTCCAGTTTTTAAGGCCCCTGGGGTGCGCCATAAGCCGTTCCAAAACAGCGCGTTGCAAATCTTCTTCGGTTTCGTGGCGCCAAATGTCGATCCATACTGCGATGGGACTTGTTTTTTTCTCAATGCGGTGGCGTATTTGTTCCATCAGGAACGACTTTCCGGAACCCCATTGCCCGGAGATGGCAATGATTCGTCCGACGCCTACATGTTCTTGCCGCAGAATGTTGTCGATTCGATCCAGAAATACTTCCTGCGACGGCAATAAACGCACGTCAGAATTTCCATGGCGTGGATAGATAACCTTCCCCAGACGCGCGTAACGTCTCACCAGTACCAGTTTGCCCACCAGCCATAACAGCAGGATGAATAGTGGCAGGATGACGTGCCAGGAATTATTCTTGAAATGTTTAATTACTTGGTTCAATTCGAGACCGGAAATATTCCATAAATTGTACAATAAATCAATATAGGTTCCTGCTGCGAGTAATAATGATGGGAATAGGAGTATAATAAGAATTGGCCTTGCCCGAGGTATCATGCGGATATAGAGGTAGGCAAAGACAACGCAGAAAAGCAGAACCGCAACCAGCACCGGGCTGTCCAGAAAAGACGTCGATCCGGTGTTTTCCGCACATTTTTCAAGTCCGGATACGCTACATTGAAGATCCATTATTTTACCCCAAAGTTCTTGTGGACGGGAGGGTTCCGGCCAATTTCAAAAAAAGATCGCGATATAAATCAATATCATATAATCCACCTTTGTCACATTTGTCAAACGCAATCGTCTGGACTTTCCAACCAAATCAGTTTTCTGGGGCACTGGAATGGCATGATGTGGCATGATTACGTTAATCCTTGACAGCGAGGCGACGATGCATCGCGCCCTCGTTGAACGATTTACCTGGAAAGATTGTTTCGGGCCATTCCGTCGTATCGGGGGTTGTGTTACTCTTGGTTGCTCGTACACAGTGCGGGCGGTGCCATGCACTCAGGTTTTTGCATTTTCCTGGCGTTCCCATGACGGTTTTCCATGTGTTCGCTGCAACATCTTCAAGTTTCCTGGCGCGCCGGACATGACCCTGCATTACCATCCCGAAACCCTTGACGATGCCCTGGAAATCATTCAGGTCCTCTACCAGAACCTGATCGATGACACCGCCCGGATGCATGAGGCCCAGGAGTTGGCGGACGTCAATCAAAGGGTTTCCGAGGCTTTGTTGCAATCGGTGGAAAACATCCTTGGGACCGTCGGACAGGTGAAAAAAATCGCCAGTCAGACAAAACTGTTGGCCATCAATGCCGGTATCGAGGCGGCCCAGGCGGGTGATTCGGGACGGGGATTTCTGATCGTCGCCGACGAAGTCAAGGAACTCTCGAAACAAACTTCCGCGGCAACGACCAACATCACCAGGGAAATCCAGGAGGTCCAACAGGCCGCCAACGAGGCGGCGGCAAGCCTGAAGGCAATGATCACCAAGATTTCCGAGGTCAAGGATTCAAACCATGAAATCCTCGACATGTTGGCCCGGAGACGTTGATTCATGCCGTGAAACCGGACCGGACCACGCGCTTCTCCGGGAAGGGTGGGGTCGGGATCGACCAACGGACGAGGGGCTGGCACGGGTGTCGTTATTTCCCGTAGCCTTCGTCCTGGGAAGACCCCTGGACAAATGGCGGTATCCGTCCGACGAGACGTTCCAACAGAATCAACTCGTCGTCGGTGTGGTTGTGCATCGGCCCTTTTTCGAGGATCGACGGGCCGGTGGTGGCATCGCGAATGAACCGCGCATCATGATGGAGTGCCTGGATCGATTCGCGAACGCTGGGATCGTTGCGCGCCTGAAGGGTCGAGGCGCCATAACAGGTGCAAAAATAGGTTCGTCCGGGTTCGTATTCCATGTAAATGCCGGTGCCCCGGATGCCGATGGTGGCATTGGGGGTCTGAAGGGAACGCAGACCGGGGCTGAACACGGAAAGGACACGCCCCCGTTTCAGGGTATACCCAAGAATGGACCCCGCCGCGGTCGCCGTGGGGGTGACTTGCGGGGCGGCATCGACGGCGGTTGCCGGGTCGGCGTGCGACTGGGCCAGAGGACGGGACGAAAGAAGCAATTCGGTGTTGTCGTGGATCAAAAGGGCGTCCCCGCCGACGACAACGGTCATCCAGGTTCCCGCTCCGGTCGTCAGGGTCTTTCCCGGAATCAGCGGCATTCCCGGTTTCAGTGGGATCCCATCCTGGAAGGCGGTTCCCCGTAATTCGCGAACCCCCTGCGCGACCTCCTGGTTCCAGGTGACGCATCCCGATATCAAGGGAGACATTCCCAATCCCGAAAGGCCCGCGGTCCAGACCATGCCTTTCAGGAGGAACCTCCGATTCACGTCGCAATCATCGATCATAAAGGCCTCGCTCGGGTCATCATTGGATTGTTTCGGTCGTTTTTTCCATGACCAGCCGGAATCCCACCATCGGACTGACCAGTTTCGCCGACGCCGCCATGCGGCTGGCACAGCGGCATTCCCGCCACGGACTGCGCCAACAACCGCCCCGGAGACTGATTTTTTCCCGGGTGTCGGCTCCCCTGGGATTGTCCGCCGGACTGGTCCGATAATAGTGCGGATCGTAACCGTCCGCGGTCCATTCCCACACATTCCCCAGCATGTCGAACAATCCCCAGGAGTTCGCCGCTTTTTCGCGCACGGGATGGGTTTTTTCCGCGGCATTCGTTTTGATCCAGGCATGATCGGGCAGCGCCTCGGCCCCTCCGGGAAAAGGAAAGGGGGTCCGGGTGCCGGCACGGGCGGCATATTCCCATTCCGCCTCCGTCGGCAGGCGAAAGTTTTTCTTTCCCTTGGTATATTTGTTCAAACGTTCGAGAAATTTCTGTACCATGTTCCAACTGACCCGTTCCACCGGATACTGTCCGAGTTCGGGAGAAAAAAGCCCCTTGGGATAATCACCCATGACACGATTCCAGGTCTGCCAGGTCACCGGCGTTCTTCCGAGCCAGAATTCGTTCAGGGTGATCGGGTGCAGTGGCCCTTCATCGTCCTTTCGTCCCGATTCTCCCGCCTCCGAACCCATCTGAAACGTTCCCCCGGCGATCCAGACAAATTCAGCCTTGGTCAATCCTTCGAGCACAATCCTGGGAGAAACGGTTTTTCTTCGAGGTTCCTGGAGGTCACCACTGTTTGGCGCGCCGATGATCGCTTTGGGCGGGACGATTTCCCTGGCGGGTGGCGGAATGGACCCCGACGGGACAGGCGTGGGCGGCTGTTCCTTGGGAACGGGGGCGACCTCGGCGGTGGCAAATTCGTTGATGGAGGCGATAAAACTGCGCCAACTGCTTTTTTTCCGTTTGACTTCCGTGGGCTGGGGTTCGTTCAGCGGACCCGTGTTGTTTCGGGCCAACATTTTCTTTGCCGGCGCCGGGAGGGCCATGGGTTCGATTCCCAGAAGTTTGCGCCACTCCTTGATCGATTGCGGTCGATCGGTCTCCAGGACCTCCAGGGCTTTATCGACCGCGGCGAGAAACTTCGGGCTGTACCGTCCCCTGCCCATCTCCACGGCCGCCTTCATGGGGTCCGGATCGTTGCGCAGCCGTGCCGCGATCCGGAGCGCGGCATCGGCCGGTTTTCGTCCGGAAATGCACCGGTAGATCACGCCACCCATGGCGTAGATGTCCGACCAGGGACCCTGCCGTTCTCCCGAGGAATCATACTGCTCGAACGGCGAATATCCCAGGCTCAGCAGGCTGGTCATGTCATCCCCGACCGACTGCCGCGCCGAACCGAAATCAAGAATGACCGGCGAGCCATCCTGTCGAATCAATATGTTGGGCGGTTTGATGTCGCGATGAATGAAATTGGCCTGGTGAAGGACCTCAAGACCATCGAGAAGGGGCGGGAGCATTTTTCGCAATTCCTCCTCGGCCAGGGTCTTCTTTCGTTTGAGAAGGCCATCCATCCCCTCTCCCTCGACATACTCCATCACCATGTAGGCGGTGTTGGCATCGCGAAAAAAACTGACGACCCGGACGATGGCCGGGTGACGAAAACGGGCGAGGGTTTGCGCCTCCTTGAGGAACCTTTGCAGTCCCCACTCGAATTGATCCTTGCAGGAAGGGGAATTGGGATGAACCTGACGGCTTTCGGTCCGCGAGGCGAAGGTGCCGGGGAGGTACTCCTTGACAGCGACCAGTTGGTCCTGGTTGGTGTCCCGCCCCAGATAGGTGATGCCGAACCCCCCTTTGCCAAGAACCTTGAGGATCTCGAACCAGAGGATTTTCGAGCCGGCGGGAAGCGCGTCGGTAAATTGCGTGGAACTCATGAAACTGGGTCCTGACCTTCCGGGTTGGCGGGTGCAAATGATCCACCGTTGCCAATACCCGGCAATTTGGGAGATGGCGTCCCCTGCCGAAATACCCTGGACCTTGGCGATGCCCATGCATCGGTATAACCGATGGCGTCCCGACAAGGCAAGTGACCAATCGGATCGGGTGGGGCGAAGGGGGCGATTATTCCCGTGGCTCGGCGATCAAAGAGCGAAGAGCGCCTGCCTGGTCCTCAAGTATGTCGGAAGAAAGACCGACCTCCTCCTCCTGGAGGGTGAAGATTTTTCGTTCCTCGACGTGATCGCGGGGATCGAAGAATTCCTCGGAGGGGTCCGGGTCACCCGGAAGTTCCGGTTCGATCCGCTCGGGATCGGCCAGGTCGGAAAGATCCTGATTGGATTGGAAGGGGTCCAGTCCCTCTTGGTAGGGATAGGACGCGGGGTACATCTCGTTGGGATCGTTCCGGAACATTCCGAACAGACTCTCCAGGCTGTTGCGGGCAAGGAGTGACAGTCCGGCCACCAGATAGACGCTTCCCTCCAGGGCGCGAAGTCCAAGGTCTCTTCCTGAAAAACGTTGCCATGATCGTTGCTTGCGTGTGACCGGCAAAGATTCGCCCTGCCTGGCCGATGACGCGCTCGCCATCGTCTTGCGGACGCGGCGTTCAACCTTCTGGTTGGCCAGAACGGATGGTTTGATATTCCAGGGACGGCTGCTTCTGGAAGCCAAGGCCGCGGATTCCGAATGTCGCGCGGCGGGTTTTTTCTTCATCCAGGTATCTTGAGCCATTTGTATACCATTTCGTTAGACAGATGCGTGAACGATCGGGTCTGTGTTATGGTTCCAGTCTGTCTTCGGATCGAGTTTCTTCAACCATTTCGAGTCCAATGGAAAACGCCCCATGCTGCCATCCGCCCCCCACAGTCCGCGAAATCCGAGTCTCTTTCAGGCCACCCCCAGGGAGGCGTTCGAACTGGCGCGAATACCAGGAACGGTGTTCATCGATATTCGCTCCGAAATCGAACATTTCTTCGTCGGAAGTCCCCTGGGCGTCGTCAACATTCCCTGGCAGGACGCACCCGACTTTGAAAAAAATCCCGATTTTCTCGCTGCCGTCGGTCGTATCGCCCGCAAGGACCAAGTCATCCTCTTGATCTGTCGCTCCGGACATCGTTCCATCGATGCCGGCAATGCCTTGATCGAAGCGGGTTTCCAAAGAGTCTACAATGTCCTCGAAGGGTTCGAGGGCGACCGGGACGAGAATCACCATCGTTCCAGCGTCAATGGTTGGCGTTTCCGGGGGTTGCCGTGGGTGCAGTGTTGATCGGTAACGGAGAAGGTGTCTTTCCACCCGCGATGAAACGACGAGGCGCGGTTTCGTGGTGCCACCGCGGCAACCTTCCCTTCCCCCTCGGCCCCTGGCTTGTATTAACCCTTTTTCCCTTTCGGTACAAGTCGCGCCGTTGGTGGCAACCTTTTTTTAACGTCTCGGATCTGACTGACATTCACTATTTTGTTACGCAAATTTCGTGCCTGTAAAGAAGTATCAACTTTTACAGTGAGATGGTACATATCTCCCATCCCATGCCAAGACCCTGGTGCAAGGAATTGTCATCATTGTGTCAAAATTCCAGGCAATCGTGAAGGGATTGGCGTAGTCTGAACGCTTGCATCCGTGACGACGGGATTTCATTGACCGACTTTTTGCCAGGAAACACCCATGATCCAGGAAAACGCATCCTTCAAGACCAATGCCCTGAAAGAAATGTCCCGCCAGTTCGAATCCTGGGGGTTCACCGATATCCGTTCACCCCATCTGTTGGATCATTATCCC
Organism: Magnetococcales bacterium; assembly: GCA_015228815.1. Lineage (NCBI taxonomy): Bacteria > Pseudomonadati > Pseudomonadota > Magnetococcia > Magnetococcales > Magnetococcales bacterium. The sequence goes on from JADGCV010000016.1 coordinate 55,521, forward strand.
GCCACCCGGACGGTGGGAGGATTCCAGCCCGACATGTCCTTCAAAAAGAAAGAGGTCCAGTTCATCGTCGAAGTGGAAACGAAGGAGGTCCTGGACAAGAAGGAGACCTGGGAAGAATGGCTGGTTTATTCCGATCGGGCGAAGGAAATCAGGGGATGTTTCTGGATCCTGGTCCCCCAGGGACAGAGTTTTGATTTTATCCGAAAGATCAACGAAATGCGTATCGATGCCAGCGTTCATGAGGTGTGAGATGGTGTCATGCCTTGAGAAACGCCGAAGGGATGGCGTTGAGCAACGCGCCGATCTGTCGGGCGCAGGTGGTGATCATCGAAGGTCCCAGGCGTGAAATTTCTTCGGCGGTCATGGGGTGGGCGCTGCTGACGAACCAGGCATCGATGCCCGATTCGTGAATGTGTTCGATGCCGGGACCGGTGATGCCGCATATGGCGATGACCGGAAGGTGGAGCGATTTTGCGACCCGCGCAACCTGGGCGGGGGCCTTGCCTGACAGGGTTTGGCCATCCAGACGACCTTCGCCGGTGATGACCAGGTCGCTTCCGCGAAGGCGTTCATGCAGGCGAATGGTGTCCGCCACCATGGCTGCTCCAGGGTTGAGTCGCCCCTGGAGAAAGGACAGAATGCCACCTCCAAGCCCTCCGGCGGCCCCGGCCCCGGGTCGGTCGGCCAGGGGACGTTGTGCGTCGGATTCGAGAAGACGGGACAGGCGTTGCAAACCCTGATCGAGCAGTCCGACCATGGCGGGTGTCGCCCCTTTTTGCGGTGCATACACATGGGCAGCGCCTTTGGGACCGCACAGGGGGGCAGCGACATCGCAGGCGCCGATGATGTCCACGTTGCCGATGCGCGGGTCCAATTCTTGGGTGTCGATCCGTTCCAGATGGATCAATGCCCCTCCGCCCAGGGGGATTTCATGTCCCGAGCCATCGAGAAATCGGACGCCAAGGGCCCGTGCCATTCCCGTCCCGCCATCGGTGGATGCGCTTCCTCCCAAACCGATGATGATTTTTTCGACACCACGGTCGAGGGCGGCACGGATCAGTTCGCCCGTTCCCAGGGTATGCGCCGACAGGCTGTCCTGTTCGCCGGGTCCGAGAAGGGTCATGCCACTGGCGGAGGACATTTCGATGATGGCGGTCCGGCCTTTGTCCACCAGTCCGAACACCGCTGCCACCTGCGACGACAAGGGTCCCGACACCGTGACGGAGTGGAAGGTCCCTCCCATGGCATTGACCATGGCCGACACCGTTCCTTCGCCGCCATCGGCCATGGGAATGACGCGCGTGATGATCCTCGGACACCCCTGTCTGAGTCCTGCTTCGATGGCCCGTGCCGTTTCGAGGGGGCCGAGACATCCTTTGAATCCGTCGGGGGCGATGGCGATGATGATGGGATCAGGCATGGCGAAGGATCCGGCATGAGGGTGCGGGTATCAAACGATGGATGCGTGTTTCCGTTGCCCTGAACGGACCATGGACAGATCCGATCCGATCGGATACCGTCTAAAGGTGATGGTGGAAATAAAGTCACCATCCCCCTTTGATATAGGAGTCGGATTCCCGATGAGCTTGATCAAAAACGGCGACATCATCGCCATTCACTATACCGGAATCCTGGAAGATGGACAGGTGTTCGACTCATCCATCGCTCGCGGCGAGCCATTGCGCTTTACCGTGGGTGATGCCGAAATCATTCCCGGTCTGGAAAAAGAACTCCTCGGCATGGAGGCGGGCCAGAGCAAGCGGGTCTTCGTCGGGATGAATGAGGCCTACGGCGCGTGGATGGATGACCTCGTGCGTGATTTTCCCAGGGAACTGTTTCCCGATGACTCCGACCTTGAACCCGGACTGCGTTTTTCCCTTTCGGGGGAGGGAGGGGAACAGATGTATGCGACGGTGGTCGAGGTCAACGGCGATGTCATCACCCTGGACGCCAATCATCCACTGGCGGGGGAAAATCTGATCTTCGACGTCGAAATCCTCGAAGTCGTCCCCGATTCCGACTGATCGCCATACCGACGGTCCGACCTCATGGCCACCGATCCCATCCCCCTGGGGGTCAGCGCCTGTCTTCTGGGACATCCGGTCCGCTATGACGGAGGGGACAAAAACGATCCCTGGATCGCGACAGTCCTTTCCGGGGTTTTCCAACCGATCGCCATTTGCCCCGAGGTCGAGGCGGGATTGGCTGTCCCGCGACCACCGATGCGTCTGGTCGGGCAAGGAATGTCGGCGCCTCGTCTGGTGACCGTGATGGATGGGCGGGACATGACCCCTGGAGTCGCCTTGTTGACCCGGACCCGGATGGTCCAATTGGCCACACCTGAACCGCGTGGTTTCATTTTCAAGAGTCGTTCTCCCTCTTGTGGGGTTGCGAGCACACCGTTGCATGATGATGCGGGCGGGGTGATCGGTGTCGCCTCCGGTTTGTTCGCGGAGGCGTTCATGCGACGGTTTCCCCTGGCGGTGGTCGTGGAGGAGACGGAACTTGTTTCCAGAGAAGGGCGGGCCGGGTTTGTCGAAAGAATGTTCGTTGCCGACCGATGGTTGCGGCTGCGGGCGGCGGGGATGACCCGTGAACGTTTGTCAACGTTTCAGGCACGTCATAAATTTCAGGTAATGGCCCATGACCCGGCTTCGATGCGTCGTCTGGGACGGCTGGCGGCGGTGGGGGATGCGGTGGCGGTCGAGGCCTATGGCCGGGAACTCTTTGCCGCGATGAAGGACCACGCCTCGGTGGAACACCAGGTCGATGTCCTGATGCATTTGTTCGGGTTTTTCAAAAAGGATGTGACCGCTCCGGAGAAAAGAAATTTCTTGGAATTGCTGGAGGCGTACCGCTCAAGGAGAATCACCCGCGAGGTGGTGCGTTCCTGGCTGCGGGGACAGGCCGTGCGTTGGAAAAAAGACGTTCTGCTTTCCCAATGGTATCTGTTCCCGGATCCCCGGGAAGAAGCGCTTCTTTCCGTCGGTTGTCAATCCTGAGCGATCGGGTGTCCGTATCTGTCTCCTGAATTCGTGACTTCGCTGCCATCATGGTGAATCCAACCTGTATCGGACATTTTTCATCGGCTATCGTAGAAGTTAATTATTTTTTCCGCCGTCAAATGCCAACCTGCATATTAACTTTTGTCAAGTTGAATTTCATTGCGCTTTCCGAAAAGCCTACCGAAAGACCTCCTCCATTGAACCGGCCTCCAGAATATTACCACTCCATTGCTCCAGGGTTTCAAGGTCTGCCTGGTTCAACGTGGGAGGAACCCATTGCGGAACCGGCCCGAATCTTCGTTCCATCAGTCGGAGCAGGGAACGGATCTCTCCTTCGCGAAGACCTTCCTGTCGTCCTTCCTGTTGTCCTTCCTTCCATGCCAGTGCGACCCGTCCCCGGGCATCGGTGATGGCGATGCCCGCCTTGTCGTACAGCTCCAGTTCATCCCGGGTCATGTTGGCCATCATGGCTTTTTCAAACGCATGGCGAAATGGCGCGAGATCCAGTTGTTCGGGAACACGATCCAGGGATTCGGCGTGGCGAATGAAATAGATCCATTTTTCCAGGATACCGGCACACTGGTCCAATGTTTTTTCAAATTTGGGCAATTCAATGAAATAATAAAGAATATCGCCGAGGTAGGTATTCCCGGTGATGGTTTCATGAGATTGGTGACAGGAGACGCAGTGATCGAAGTCGGGAAACAGGACAAAATCGGTGATGGTGATGGCGATCACCTGATTCAGACTGGGGTAATGTTCACCTTTGGCAATCTGCTGGGTATAGGCTTTGGCGCCGTTGTACTGGATGCGTTTCAGAAAACCGTCCACCTTCTCGATTTGCATTTCCACGATGAAGGAAACGCCACGTTGGTCTTTGCAACGGACGTCGAGGATGGAAGATTTGAGTTCCTTGAGGCGCGGGGCCAGGAAGGGATCGAGGATGGTCAACTCGGCGATGCTTTGCTCACCCTCCAGGCCCATCAGGCTTTCCAGAAAGCTGATCGGAATCTCCTTGGCATCCTCGCTGCCGAAAATTTTCTTGAAGGCGAAATCGATTCTCGGATCGATGAATTTCATGGGCGTCCTTTCATGATGTGGATGCTCTACCCATCCATTCTTGCCGAAAACAGTCCCACTCGTCCAGAACAACGGTCAATAATCGGTGGAATGTACCCGGTAACCCGAAGGAACGAAGGCGGCATGTCAAACCGTTCTGTCCTTGGCGCCAAGGTTCCGATCGTCGTGATTTTTCCGTTGCCCGCTTGACAGTCATGGCGCCCCTCCTTAAGGTAGCGTGTGGAAACTGAAGTTGGTGATTCTTAACGAATCTTTGAAAAAATAATAGTTAGTTGGGAAGGAATGTTCATGAAGGAGACCATCCTGTTGGTGGGTCATGGTTCACGGGATGAGGAGGGGAATGTCGAGGTCGAGGAATTCGCGGACTATTGGCGGGTAAAACATCCCGACTGGCGGATCGAGGTCTGCTGGATCGAACATGCTGCGGTCCTGCCCGACGAGGGACTGGATCGGGCGGCGCGGGACAGTGACCGGGTGATCGTATTGCCGATGATTCTCAACGCCGCCGGACATGTCAAGATGGAGTTGCCTGAATATGTGGCCCAGGCACGCCTTCGGTTTCCCGGGGTGGAGTTTTTGTTGGGTCGTCACCTGGGGGTGGACGAGCGTATTTTGAAGCTCGTCCGGATGCGGATTCACAGTGCCATGGTCAAACTCGATATGCCCGATCCGAAAAACACCGGCATCATTCTCTTGGGTCGGGGATCCTCGGACATGGCTGCCAATGGCGAGGTCGCCAAGATGGCCCGCTGGGTGTACGAAACGACACGTCATGATCTGGTCGATCATGCCTTTACCGGCATTACCTACCCGAGGCTGGAAACGACCGTGGCCCGGCAGGTCCTTTTGGGCTCGATGCAGATCATCATTACCCCTTATTATCTTTTTACCGGACGTCTGATCCAGCGAATTCACAAACAGGTGGAACGGCTGGGGCGGCAGTATCCACGGATCGCTTTCGAGGTGGCAGGTTATCTGGGAATCAACGACCGCGTGCTGGAGGTGGTGGAGGAGCGGTTGGCACAGGTGCGGGAGCGGTCAGCGTCGATGTTGGAATGCGATGGTTGCCGCTTTCGTGAAATTGCCCGGGAACATGAAGCGGGCCATCATCATTGAACCGAACCGGAAATCCCATGAACACCCTTCCTCCCCCGATCGTCGCCGCCGGTCAGGAAATCGAGACCGCCTCCTTCGAATACATCGATGCCCATGCCGGTTCGCGTCAGGGATATGCCGAGGCCGAATGGCCTTTGGTGCGCCGCTTGATCCATACCAGTGGCGATTTCGAGTTCAACGGACTGACACGATTCCATCCCGAGGCCCTGATGGCAGGCCGCGAGGCGCTGATGCAGGGGGCGCCTCTGGTGGTTGACGTCAGCATGATTCGGGCGGGATTGACCCGGAGGCGACTGGAGCCCCTGGGGATCGAAGTGCATCAGTTCAATGCCGATCCCGAGGTGATTCGCGGCGCGGTCGCGGAAAAAACGACACGGACGGTCCAGGCAATGCGTTTGGCGTGGCGGCGCGGGCTGTTGCAGGGCGGTGTCGTGGCCATCGGCAACGCCCCGACCGCCCTTCTCGAACTCATCCGCCTTGTCAGGGAGGAAGGGGTCCTTCCAGCCCTGGTGATCGGGATGCCGGTTGGTTTCATTTCCGCCGCCGAATCCAAGGACCTGCTCATGACCCTGGACCGTCCGCCATGGATTTCGATTTGCGGAACCAAGGGAGGATCGACGTTGGTGGTGGCGGCGTTGCATGCCCTGATGGATCTGGCATTGGAGGGCAAGGGTTGAGTGTCGCTCCCAAGACGCGCCGGGGCAACCGTACCGGATGGACGACCGGGGCCTGTGCCGCCGCTGCGGCCCGGGCGGCGACGGTGGGGCTGGTTTTGGGCAAGGTCCCTGCGATCATTCGGACCCTTCTTCCCAACGGGCAGGAGGTCGATTTCGCCGTCGCGGATCATTGTATCGATGCCGCCGGGGTCAAGGCGGTCGTCGTCAAGGATGCGGGGGATGATCCCGACATTACCCATGGGGCCCGCCTGGAAGTCCTTGTGGCGTCTTTGCCGGGACCTCCCGGAACGATTCACCTTCGGGGAGGCATCGGGGTGGGGACGGTGACCCGGCCCGGCCTGGGACTTCCCGTGGGTGAAGGGGCCATCAATCCCATTCCACGACAAAACATCACCGCCAACGTCCGTGCCGCCGCCGAGGGACTTCTCGACACTCGGGGACTCGGCGTCACCGTTTCGGTCCCGGGGGGGGAGGCCCTCGCCCGGAAGACGCTCAATCCACGATTGGGGATCCTCGGCGGGATTTCCATTCTTGGAACGACCGGCGTGGTCTACCCCTATTCCACATCCGCCTACAAGGCGGCGGTCGTGCAATCGATTCAGGGAGCGGCGGCGGCGGGACGGACGACCCTCGCCTTGACGACGGGACGACGCACCGAACGTTTTGCCATGGCCCATTTTCCCGACTGGCCCGAACACGCCTTCGTCCAGATGGGCGATTTTGTCGGGGCCGCCCTGCAGGCGGCTTCGCGGGCAGGTTTGGCACAGGTGGTCCTGGTCGCCATGGGGGGGAAACTCGCCAAGATGGCCCAGGGGGTGGACAATACCCACGCCCATAAAAACGAACTCGACATGAACCGGGTGGCCCTCCTGGCGCAACAGGCCGGGGCGGACCGGTCTTTGTCCCGAGTCATCGCCCAGGGGCCGACCGTCCGCTTCGCCGTGGAAGAAATGGCGCGGGCCGGCATGGAGCTGAATTTCTATCGGACTTTGGCCGTGGCGGCACGCGAAGGGGTTCGGGGCTGGTTGCAACCGGGCAGGACGAAGGTCGCCGTCCTGGCGCTCGACTTCGACGGGCGATTCATGGTCGGGGTGGGAATCGACGAATGATGGGACCATTGGACACCCCTCCCACCGACGTTATCCCGGTCGCGACGTGTTCATCCGCGGATTTTCCGGTGCAAACGGTTGCGGATCGGGGTTCGCCTGCCACGCTTTCACCCCCCATTTCGTTGATCGGGGTGCTCGATGCCGGACCCGATACCTTGGCGCCCATCGCCCGCCGCAGGATCGAGGAGGCGGATCTGGTGGTGGGGGATGACCGTTTCCTGAAACTGTATGCCCCGCTTGTTTCCCAGGGCAGCCAGGTCCGTTCCTTCACCGGGCGTCTGGGGGAGGTGCCGCAATGGTTGGAGAACGGGCGCAGGCTGGGGCTCAAGGTGGCGGTTCTGGCGACGGGGGATCCCTTGTTCTTCGGGTTGGCGGGTTCGTTGTCGCGTCACCTGCCTCCGGGAAGTTTCGAGGTGTTGGCGCAGGTGTCTTCATTGCAACTGGCCTTTGCCCGCCTGGGACGTTCCTGGTCCGAGGCCCGATGGGTATCGCTTCATGCCCAGGATGGCGGGGATTGGCATTCGGAGGCGGATTTCGCCCATCCCCTGTATTCCCTTTGGCGTGCCATGCAGGGAGCGATCCTGCTTGGCGTTTTGACGAGTCCCGCCAACTCCCCGGCCCGCCTGGCGCGGATGCTCCTGGCTCTGGAATGGGGGGAATCCTGGACCATGACGGTCTGTCAACGTTTGGGAATGGCCGATGAACGGATCGAACGCGCGTTGAGTCCATCCCGGGTCACGGAGGAGGATTTCCTCGCCCCCAACGTGGTCATTCTGGAACGGCGGCGGGCAATCCCGGAGGCGCGATGGCCGGCGATCGGGTTGCCGGATGAATTCTATCGAAAAAAGTTTTTCCGCACGGGGTTGATCACCCGGCGGGAGGTTCGCGCGCTCGCCCTGGCCTACATGGAAATCGTCAACGGGGATCGGGTCTGGGACATCGGCGCCGGTTCCGGTAGCGTCGGATTGGAAGCCGCCGCCCTGACACCGGATGGCCAGGTCTGGGCCATCGAGAAGGACGCGGAATCGGTCCTCAACATTCAGGCCAACCGCAGGCGTCTCGGGCGCTACAATTATCGCGTCCAGTGCGCCAGCGCGCCCGATGGCATGGAGGCGTGGCCGGCCCCCGACGCGGTGTTTATCGGTGGCAGTGGCGGGATGCTGGAATCGTTGCTTCTTTTCGTGTTGACGCGGATGAAGATCGGGGGGCGGCTGGTGATCAATCTGGTCACCCTGGAAAACCTGACCCGAACCCTCGACTGCCTCAAGAATCGTGGGCAATCCTGGCGTCTGACCCAGACCGGTTGTTCGCTTGATCAGCCTTTGTCACACATGCACCGGCTGGAAGCCCAGGGGCCGGTTTGGATCGTTACCGCCGTCAAGGAGGCCGAATCGTCATGACAACCAGTTCCAAAGGGATGCTCGTCGGGGTTTCGCTCGGGCCGGGCGATCCGGAACTCTTGACCCGGGCTGCCTGGTCGGCCCTGGAGGGGGCCCGTTGCTGGGCCTGGCCGGTGGTGCGTGCGGGGGCGGAAAGCTATGCCCGCGCCATCCTCGACCGGACGGGGATGGTCCCGCCACCACAGGTCATGCCCCTCGTTTTTCCCATGACCCGCGATCCGGGAATCCTGGCTTTTCACTGGCACCAGGCGGCGCGACAGGTCATCGATGTCTTGCATCGGGGGGTGGATGTCCATTTCCTTGTGGAAGGGGATGCTTCATTTTATGCCACCTACCGCCATCTTGAGCGGGTGGTACGGGAACTGGATCGCGACATCCAAAGCCGGGTGATTCCCGGGGTTGCCTCTCCTCTGGCCGCGGCGGGACTTTCCGGGCGGGCGTTGTGTGACGGCGACGAACGGGTCGTCATCATTCCGGGAACGGTCGGCATCGAGGAGATCAGCGCCATTCTGGATCGTTTTCAGGTGGTCGTCCTGATGAAGGTCCGACCGGTGTTGCAGCCGGTATTGCATCTTCTGGGCGAGCGTCGTCTGTTGCACAAGGCGGTTTTCGTCGAACGTGCCGGGGCCCCCGAACAACGAGTGGTGACGGATGTTTCAACCCTCATGAACCAGGATGTCCACTACCTGTCGTTGATGATCATCCACAACCATGATGGCGAGGCGGGCCTTGGGATGAAGGGGCCTTCATGAACAGACCGGAAAAGAACGGGGCGGCATTGATCGCCATCACCCAACGCGGGGTGACTGCCGCGGTGGAACTTTTGGGGAAACTTCCCCAGGGGCGCATTTTTGCCCTGACCACCCGTGCGGCGGGATGTGATGTGGGCGATGCGGCGATCACCTGGCTGGAACCTCCGCTTTCGCGGCATGTTGAATCTATTCTCGCCAGCCACGATCCGGTCATTTTCTTTGCCGCCCTCGGGGCGACGGTACGTCTGATCGCCCCCCATCTTGTGGACAAGGGGGAGGACCCGGCGATTCTGGCGATCGATGAAGGTCATCGTCATGTGTTGCCCGTGGTGTCGGGGCATCAGGGTGGCGCCAATCGCTGGGCCATGCAATTGGCGCAATTGCTCAAGGCCCGGGCCGTCATCACTACCGCTTCCGATGCGATGGGATTTCCGGCGATCGATATTCTGGGCCGGGAATGGGGGTTTACGGTCGAGGCGCAACGCTCTACCCTGACCCGGATGGCGGGGCACATGGTGGAAGGGGCCCCCCTGGCCCTGGTGCAGGAGAGCGGCAGTTGGGCGTGGCGTCAGGCCCATGATCCGTTTCCGGCGCATGTGCAATCGATCGAACGCTGGGAAGATGCCGACCGGGAGCGTTATCGGGGGTTGTTGTGGATCTCCCGCAATCCGGTTCCGGAGCGGATGCGGGAGATTTGGCGGGAGGATCTGGTGGTCTATCGTCCACCGCCGGGGCAGGGAGAGGGGGTGGCCATCGGTATCGGTTGTGACCGGGGGACGGCGGTGGCGACGGTCGCGGAGGCGCTTCATGGGCTGCTGCGCGACCATTTTCTTGCGGAATCGGACATCAGGGTGTTCGCCTCCATCGACGTGAAACGTGACGAGGCGGCGCTTCTGGCGTTGGCGCGGCGTCTGGATCGGGAAATCGTGTTCTTCTCCGCCGCCGAGCTTGCCGCCATCGACGTGCCGCATCCATCGGCGACGGTGGCGCGTCATGTGGGAACCCCGTCGGTGGCGGAAGCGGCGGCGCTGGCAGTGGCGGGTGGGGGTGTTGCGGAACTGATCGTCGAAAAGGCGTGCCATCGGGGACAGGATGGAAAAAATGTCACCTTGGCGGTGGCCCGCTTGACGGGCCGGGCCGGAGAACGGTTCGGCGGGGGGCCGGGAACCTTGTATCTGGTCGGACTCGGGCCGGGTGACCACGGACAGTTGACCCGGAAGGCGCTGTCGGTGTTGCGTCAGGTCGATTGCATCGTCGGCTACAAGACCTATATCAAACTCCTGGGACCGTTGACTCAGGGCAAGGAGGTCGTCGGCAGCGCCATGCGCCAGGAGCTGGACCGGTGCATGGAGGCGTGCCGACGGGCGGCGCTCGGGCAGCGGGTGGCTCTGGTCTCCTCGGGGGATGCGGGGGTGTACGGCATGGCGGGTCCCACCCTGGAGATGCTTTTTGCCTCGGGATTGATGCCTCGGGTCAAGGTGGAGGTGATTCCCGGCATTACCGCCCTGGTGTCCGCCGCATCCCGTCTTGGCGCCCCGTTGACCCACGATTTTGCCGCCATCTCCCTTTCCGACCTTCTGACCCCCTGGGAGGTGATCGAAAATCGTTTGACGGCGGCGGCCCAGGGGGATTTCGTCACGGCCCTCTACAATCCCAAGAGTGGTCGCCGGACCACCCAGATCGAACGGGCGCGGGAAATATTCCTTGGTTGTCGCGATCCGAAAACTCCGGTCGCTTTGGTTACCTCTGCCTATCGCGACCAGGAATCGATCATCCTGACCGACCTGGAATCGATGACCGCCCATCCCATCGGCATGCAGACGACGGTATTGATCGGAAACCGTACCACCTTCATTCGTGAAGGTTTGATGGTGACGCCCCGTGGTTATGGCGAAAAATATGATCTACAGGCCAAGGTCCGCGGGAGCGATTCCGGGACCGCGGCGCCGGGTTCTTCCATGGAGGATGACGACACGCCGACCGGGGTTGTGTCATGAATGGGGGGTGGACGCTCATGATTCAGGGGACCACCTCGGATGCGGGAAAATCGATTCTGGTGGCGGCCATCTGTCGTTGGTTGCACCGTCGCGGTGTTGTCGTGGCCCCCTTCAAACCGCAGAACATGGCCCTCAACAGTGCCGTGACCGAGGACGGGGGGGAGATTGGCCGGGCCCAGGCGTTGCAGGCGTTGGCCGCGGGCATTCCACCCCATACCGATCTCAATCCAATCCTCCTCAAACCCAACTCCGAAACCGGGGCCCAGGTCATCGTCCAGGGGCGGGTGGTGACGACCCTCAACGCCCAGGGCTACCATGCCTTCAAACCCCAGGCCATGGTCCATGTCCTGGATTCCTATCACCGGTTGCGGCAAAAACATCGGGCGATCGTGGTCGAGGGGGCGGGATCGCCGGCGGAAATCAACTTGCGACAACAAGACATCGCCAACATGGGGTTTGCCGAGGCGGTCGATTGCCCGGTGGTGCTGGTCGCCGACATCGATCGTGGCGGGGTTTTCGCCCATCTGGTCGGAACGTTGGAACTTTTATCTCCATCCGAGGTCTGTAGAATTCAGGGATTGATCATCAACAAGTTTCGTGGCGACCCGGCCCTGTTGCAACCGGGTCTGGAATGGTTGGAACAACGGACGGGAAAAAAGGTATTGGGGGTGTTTCCATTTCTTCCCGAGCTGCGGATCGGCGACGAGGACAGTTTTTTTTCATCGGGCTCCCGTCGGACCGTGGATGAGGCTGCCCTGCGGGTATTGATTCCGCGTCTTCCCCGCATCAGCAACCATACCGATTTCGATCCTTTGCGCTGGCATCCCCAGGTTCACCTGTATTTCTGGCAGCCGGGAGAAAACATTCCCGGGGCTGACCTGATCATCCTTCCGGGGAGCAAGAGCGTTCCGGACGATTTACAGTTTCTCCGTCACCATGGCTGGGAGGAGGCATTGAATCGCCATCTGCGGTTGGGGGGACGGATCCTGGGCATTTGCGGGGGTTATCAAATGTTGGGACAGCGCCTTGAGGATCCCCTGGGAATGGAAGGTCGGCCCCAGGTGGCCTGGGGATTGGGATTTCTCGATTGCACCACCCGCTATGGCGCGGAGAAAACCTTGAAAAATGTGACAGGCGCCCTGGCCTGGAATGGGGCGCGGGTGGCGGGGTATGAAATTCATCTGGGGGAGACGACCGGTCCCGATCTCGACCGGCCCATGCTCGTTCTGGATCGGGGGGAGGGCCATGGCGCCGTTTCCGGGGATGGACGGGTCATGGGATGTTATCTGCATGGTGTGCTGGATCATCCCGAGGGGCTGGCGGCCATTCTGGAATGGAGTGGGCTTCGGGTTCGGGAGTCGGTGGACGTGATGGAAGAAACGTCGCGTTCGCTGGATCGTTTGGCCGATACCTGGGAACAGGTGATCGACCGTGAATTCCAGGAATCGCTTCTTCGGCAATCGGGAATCCTGGATTTTTGACGCAATTGATGAACCTGGTGGATCGAGGTGGCGCCGGGACCGGATTCGGTCCTGGGCGTGTTTGTTTCGATGGCGCTTGATAAATTTCCAGGATCGGGTCGTTCATGTCGTGGATCGCGTTTCTTCCTCTTCTTTTTGTGGCCAGCCTGGTGGTTGTCCTGTGGCCGGTCATCGAAAAAAACGGCAACCAACCACTCCCGGCGGGTCTGGAGGATGATCCGCGTACCGTTCTGGAGGATCGTCGTCTGGCGCTCCTGGCGCAACTCAAGGAGATGGAACAGGAGACCGCCCGGGATCCTGGACTTGCCGCGGGACGGGAACGTCTGGAGGCGGAACTGGCCGAACTTTTTGCACAGTTGGATCGGATGAAGGCCACTTCCGCCACGGCCCATCCCAGGCCCGCGCCCGAAACATGGCGGGTCTCCGGCGTGGACAAGGGCTTTGCCGGGGCCGTGTTTTTGTTCATGGCGACCTGTTCGGCGTTTCTATACCTCCTGATGGGAACGACCGAAACGATCGTGACTCCGGAACGTTCGGCGCTGGAATCGTCCGACCAGATCGATCGGATGCTCGATCAGGCGGCCCGACGTTTGGCCCAGACGCCGGAAAACCTGGAAGGATGGATGCGGTTGGCCCGCTCCTATGTCGTCATGCAACGGCCTCGGGAGGCGATGGCGGCCTATTCCCTGATTCTTCGCCACCATCCCGAGGCGAAGGAGGCCCGGGATGCCCTGGCGGGGTTGAAGGTGCAACACGGCGATTCGGAAAAGGAAATCGAGGAGGGGGCGGCAATGCTCCGGAGCATTCTCGCGGAGGATCCCGATCATCGGGAAGCCCTTTGGTTTCTTGGCGGATTGGCGTTTCGGGCGGGGGCGGTGGACGAGGCTTCGGGCCATTGGAAACGCCTGTTGGAACTGCTTCCACCGGATGATCCGAACCGGGAAATGGTGCGGCAGTCCCTGGAAAATATAAAAACGCCCTGAAAATAATTGCGGGTCCAGGGGGATCATCCCCCTGGTGGGGTCCAGGGGCGAAGCCCTTGGTGGGGTCCGGGGCGAAGCCCCGGAAGTATTTTTGTCGGGATTGTCGTATCGGATCAATCCTTCATTGTTCAGGCGGCCTCCAGCATGATTGGAGGATCATTTCCTCGAAGTTCGACGGATCCGCCAGGTTTTACCTTGACGGAGATGGCAGTAGCCATCCTGGTCATGGGGATCATGATGACAATGGGTATGGGTATTTTGCGAGCCAGCCTGGAGAACATGTCCCTTGGCGTCACGCGAAGCCGAATGGACCACATTCATGAAATCCTTGTTCATCATCTGCGGCGCAACGGTCGGCTGCCCTGTCCTGATGTCTTTGACGACGGCGCCTATGACGGTCGGGAAGATGGGGCGCCTGGAGCCTGTACCCATGCCTCGGGCGTTCTCCCCTTTGCCGAGCTGGGGCTGGATCGCAAGGATGTCCTTGATGGATGGAACCAGTTTTTTACCTATCATGTCAGCAACCAAACCAACCCTGCCGCCAACATGGCCATCCGTTGTCCCGCAAACCACGATTGGACCGCCAACATCCCCTTGCGCGAAGGCTTCGAGGGGGAGGTGGCCATCAACACGGTCAATTGCGTCGTCGCCGTGGTCGTATCGCACGGTCCCAATGGTGATGGGGCGTTTACGGTCGATGGCTATCGCAACGCCACCACCGATGCCGGAACGGATGAACTGGAAAACGCCGATGATGATTGGGTTTTCATCGATCTCGGATTTGGCCCGAATTATGATGACCTTGTTCTCTCTTTTTCTTCCTCCGACCTTTTGGCGCCGTTGATCCGCGATGGCACGGTTTTCTCGGAAGGGAGGCTTCAGGGGCAGCTCGAAGCCACTTTTTCCAGGATCCAGGGGGCATTGTTTTCGTTTGCCGCCGGGCAGTTGAGTAATCCAGCCCAATGTCCGGGGATTGATTCATGGAGTCCGGGTGTCGATTACGAGGATGGCCATTATGTGATTCCTCCCGCAGTGCATATCAATGGATATTATTATCAAGTCGTTGAGGGCCATGGAGGGACATCGGTAGCAGAACCCGCTTGGTCCACGGACATAAATAAAGAGGAACAGGAATCGGGAGGTGGAACCATTGTTTGGAAAACAGTCGGTCCAGTCGCGCTCCGAAACCGCTACTACCCTCATAACCTTCCGGGAGCGGCGATGTTGCCGGGGTCGGGAAACGACGATAGTGTCTACGCTGGATATGTGCCGTTTCTCACGCTCGGCCTCAAGGAAGATGATGTGAATGATCCTTGGGGCAATCCCATTCGCTACTTCGTTAATGCAGTGCGTGCCAGGAATACCCTTGAGACGGATGGACTTTATTTCGGTCCTGGTGTCGATGTTTCCGGGAAAGCCTTCATGCTCGTCAGTGGTGGTGCGGATGGATTTGATGAGGCAAACTACGTGGCTGGGATCGGGTCGGAGTGTGCAACCGATTCTTTCGATCAATGTGAGTCCATGTCGGTCGCGGAACTTTTGAACCGGATGACGGCGGCGGGCATTCCGGTGGATACGTTCATCGGGTGTCCATGATGATCGGGTGGGGTGCTCGGGCCGGGGTGACCCTGGTGGAAATGGCGGTGATCATGGTCATCATGGGGTTGATCATCGGATCGGGCGTTCTCATGGGGCAGACGATGATCCAGGGGGCGCGGACCAAGGATACCATGGCGATTGTTTCCGATCTGGCACGGGCAGTGCGTTTCTTCAGGGAAAAATACAACTATTTGCCAGGGGATATACCCGATGCCAAGGCGAAGATCGCGACCGGGGTTGCGGATGCCTGCGACTATGATCGGGATGACGACACCCAGGATCCTCCGGTCGTGGGCAACGGGGTGATCGATGATGTTGCCGTTGGCGAGGGCAAATCATCCGAATCGGCCTGCGTGCCGGAACATTTGAGCCGGGCGGAGATGATCCGGGGTGGTGGTGTGGCCATGCGGAGCCGTTTCGGTGTGGTGCGTATCCTTTCACGAGCCGCCCTTGAGCTGGAAACGGGGGCGCCTGCCGTTTCGGGCCGTTGGCGTAACGTGATCGTCCTGGAACAACTGCCGCTCGATGTGGCCCGGGAGATGGATCGGCAGATGGATGACGGGGTTGCCGAGGCGGGGTCGCATCGGTTTGTGGCCCAGGATCCGGTGCCGTTGTATGTTCTGCCTTTGTGATTTTTCCAGGGATCGTTTCAGGCATTGATTTGCGACAGATCGCGCACGGCCCCCTTTGCGGCGGAGGTGGTGAGCGCGGCATAGGCCCGCAGGGCCGGGGAGACGGCCCGGATCCGGTCTTCCGGGGCGAATCGGGTGATTTCCTTGCGTCGCTGCGCAAGGATTTCGTCATTGACCGCGACGTTGATGGTGCGGTTGTGAATGTCGATGTCGATGCGGTCCCCTTCGCGTATCAAGGCAATTTCTCCTCCCTGGGCCGCTTCGGGAGAAATATGACCGATGGAAAGGCCCGAGGTGCCGCCGGAGAACCGGCCATCGGTGATGAGGGCGCATGCCTTGCCCAGATTTTTCGATTTGATGTAGCTGGTGGGGTAGAGCATTTCCTGCATTCCCGGTCCCCCCTTCGGTCCTTCATAGCGGATGACGACGCAATCTCCTGCCTGGATCCGATCGGACAGGATCGCCGCGCACGCCTCTTCCTGACTGGAGAAGATCCGCGCCGGTCCGGAGAAGGTCCAGATGGCGGGATCGACACCGGCGGTCTTGACGATGCACCCATCCCGGGCGATGTTGCCGAACAGGACCGCGAGGCCACCATCCCGGGTATAGGCATGGGCGAGGTCGCGAATGCATCCCCCTTCCCGGTCGGTATCGAGGGTGTCCCAGAGTTGCGATTGACTGAAGGGTTTGATGGTGGCGATGCCTCCGGGAGCGGCACGGTGGCGTTCCAGGGCCTCGGGCGTGACATGCCGGCCCCGGATGTCTTCGTGATCGATCGCCCGGCCCATGGATGTGGCATGAATGGTGGGGGTGTCGCGGTGGATCAGTCCGGCACGATCCAGTTCTCCCAGGATGGCGAACACTCCGCCCGCCCGGTGGACATCCTCCATATGGTAGCGATCGGTGGAGGGGGCGACCTTGCACAGACAGGGGACCTGACGTGACAGGCGGTCGATGTCGGCCATGGAGAACGGGACCTCTCCTTCGTGGGCGGCGGCGAGAAGGTGCAAGATGGTATTGGTCGAGCCTCCCATGGCAATATCCAGCGTCATGGCATTCTCGAACGCCTTGAATCCGGCGATGGAGCGTGGCAGAACCATGGTATCGCCGTGCTGGTAGTATCTTTGGGCCAGGGCGACGATGGTCTGGCCGGCGTGGCGAAAAAGATGACGCCGTTGGGCATGGGTCGCGACAAGGGAGCCGTTGCCAGGGAGGGCGAGTCCGAGGGCTTCCATGAGGCAGTTCATGGAATTGGCCGTGAACAGGCCGGAACAGGAGCCACAGGTGGGACAGGCGCCACGTTCCATGAGTTCCAGGTCCTGTTCCTCGACCTGACGGTTGCCGGCGGCGATCATGGGATCGATCAGATCGAGTTTGCGCACGACCGTCCCATCCCGGACCAGTTTTCCCGCCTCCATGGGACCGCCGGAGACGAAGACGGTCGGGATGTTCAGACGCAGGGCGGCCATCAGCATGCCGGGGGTGATCTTGTCGCAGTTGGAGATGCAGACCAGGGCATCGGCGGTGTGGGCGTTGACCATGTATTCGACGCTGTCGGCGATCAGGTCGCGCGAGGGGAGGGAATAGAGCATTCCGCCATGACCCATGGCGATGCCGTCGTCGATGGCGATGGTGTTGAACTCCTTGGCGACCCCGCCGCCGGCCTCGATCTCCGCGGCCACGATCTGCCCCATGGAGCGCAGATGGACATGGCCGGGAACGAACTGGGTGAAGGAATTGGCGATGGCGACGATGGGTTTGCCGAAATCGGCGTCGGACATGCCGGTGGCGCGCCAGAGCGCCCGGGCGCCCGCCATGTTGCGGCCATGGGTGGAGGTGTGTGATTTTAGAACAGGCATGGCATTCTCCAGGAGGTCAAGCGTGTCGTTTATCGAACCGGAAGGGCGCTGTTCCCGACCGGCGGAGGTTTGCACGCAAGACCTCCAAGGTGTTGATGTGGTGTGTCGTCGCCTCTTTTTCCCCGATCGGGGATCATTGGGCCGCGGGGATTCGTGGCGAATTCCCGGGAATGGTGAATCGCTGTCGGCCCATTTTCAAGGATTGGAACGTTCATGACCGTATTTTTGGAAATTCATCCCACCGATCCCCAGCCACGTCTGATTTTTCAGGCGGCCCAGATCATGCGACAGGGGGGAATTGCCGTCTTTCCCACCGATACCACCTACGGACTGGGGTGCTCCCTGGACAACCGCAAGGGGGTGGAGAAAATCATCCGTTTGAAGCAACTCCCTCCCAACCATCAATTTTCCATCCTGTGCCCTGATCTTTCGGATATTTCCCGCTTTGCCCGGGTGGACAACCAGACCTATCGGATTCTCCGCAAATTTCTCCCCGGACCGTATACTTTCGTGCTTGAAGCGACGCGGGATGTCCCCAAGACCATTCTGCCCAAAAGAAAAACGATCGGATTGCGCATTCCCGACCATCGGATTTGCCTGCACCTGCTCAAGGCGATCGAAATGCCCCTCCTGTCAACCTCGCTGAGGTTGCCCGGTCACGAGGGAATCCTTTACCATCCCGACGACATCAAGGAATTGTTGCGCGATCGCGTCGATCTGGTGATGATTGGCGGGGTATTGCCGGAGATTCCCTCCACGGTGGTCGATTTGACCGGGGCAGCGCCGGAAGTCCTGCGAAAAGGGGCCGGCACGGTCGAAGCGTTTCAATCGTGACATTCCCGGAACGGGTGGCACGTATCCCGAGCCGGGAAGGCTCAATCGAAAATATCAAGAATGGATTCCAGAGGGTTTTTCTTTCGGTAATGCCGATCCTTGTCGTGGTGACTCCGATCGTGATGGCTTCTGTCGCGGTCATGGTGGGAATGGTCATGGCTGTGCGAATCATGATGGTGGTATGTTTCGTGTCCACGCGAGACGGTTTCTCTGGTTTTGGATGGCGCTTTGGTGTTGGCGGAGGAGGCGTGATGTTCGAGTTCGTGGCGCAAAGGTTGCAGCAGTTTGTCCAATTCGCCCCGATCCAGCCAGACGCCGCGGCATCGGGGGCAGGTGTCTAGTTCGACGCCACTTCTTTGAACCACCAGCATGGCCACTTCGCAATTGGGACATACCAGTAAAGGCATGAGCGGTCTCCTTCGGGTCGGTGGAACATTTTATTGCGGACGATCGGATTGAATGTAACAATGAGATGGAATTTCCACAACCGTTCGAATCGAAGATGAGGGCCATGAATGTTGCCGACATTGTCGCGGAGGCGCGGAGAAAAGCGGAGGATGAACGGTTGCGACTGGCGAACCTTGATCCTGCAAGCCTTGAGGAAATCAGGGAGGTGGGCGGAATCTTCAAAAGGATCGTCCTGCCGACGCTCCGGGAATTGAAGATCCGGCTGGAACAGGGAGGCTATCTTGTTCGCATCTATCCTGTTCCCTATCTGGATTCCATGGCCGATCTGCCACGACGGATCGATTTTCTGGTGGGCATGGTTGCGGAAGGGACGGTCATCGATGGCAGTGTGGAGGAATGGCTGGAGCGATCGGGGTCGCGCATGATTTTCATGGCCAATCCCGAGCGTGGCTTCATGTCCATTTCGATGACGGTGTTTGGCAAACGGTACAATGGCGAACGGCATGCCAACGGCGCGGTGACGCCGGAATTGATCGAGGCCAAGATTTTCAAGCTGGTCAATGTCGTTTCCTGAACGGTGTTCGATCTTTTCATCCGTGGCCATATTCCCGGAGTTCGGCACGATGTTTTTTCATGTCCAGCCGGGTGAGAATGACTCCGACCAGGGGCATTCGGGAGCGGATCATCCGTTTGCGTGCCGTCAACAGATGTTCTTTGTGGGTGTGGGCGGAGCGGATCAGGAGAATGGCCGCTTCGACGTGGACTCCCAGCAGTTGTGCATCGGTCGTGCGCAAAACGGGTGCGGTATCGATGAACACCCGGTCGAATTCCTCGCGCAGGATCTGCATGACCACCGGCCAGTGCGGCGAGGAAAGGATTTTCGTCGGATTGGCGTCGGCCCAACCGGGATGAAGAAAATCGATGCCATCCGCGCTTTTTTCCAACCGGTCCATGATGATGGCGCGAATCCTGGATCGGGTTTCCTCGGTGTTCCAGCCGGAGTCGATTTCGCCGACAAGTGTGTCACACATGCGGATGATGCCGGAAATGCCGCGATCGGCTTGTTTTTCCGGGGATTCATCCCGATGCGCGGTCCCGCCTGGAGCCTTGTCGCCGCGAAAATCGGCATCGAGAATCAATACCCGTTCGCCATCGAGGGCGCAGACGTTTGCCAGACCACGCACCAGTTCGCTGCGTCCTTCGCCGGGACCGCAGGAAACGATCATGACCGTTTTGAGCTGTTCATGAAGGTGAATCATCATCAGGCTGGTGCGAATTCCCTGAAGGGCTTCGCCGTAGGGAGAACCAGGGGCGCAGGAACGCATCCGTTCTTGTCTTGTTTCGGGATGGCGTGCTGAAATCAAGGGTACCCATCCCAGAAGGGGAAGATCGATCGCCCGTTCGGTTTCATACGGCGTTTTCAACGTCGGATCGAGCAGTTCCAGAAAAACGGCCGCGAGCGATCCTCCCAGGACGCCAAGGATCAGGGTCAACAGCGTCATTTCCATGAACTTCGGCGAGTGGATCCGATTGGGGGGCTCGGCGGGATCGACCAGTTGAATGACGGGAATGTTGAGGTCTCCCAGAATGTTGGTATCCTTGAAACGTTTGAGGAAACTGTTGTGCAGTTCGCGGTTGGCTTCCATTTCGCGTTCCAGTTTTCGCAGTTCCACCGCCTTGTTCTGATATTCCTTGAATTTTTTTTGCTCCTGGGCCAGACGTTTTTCAATTTTGACCAGGCGTCCCTGGACCGACTCCAGGTCGTGGAGGTCCACGGCCAGAAGGCGGTTGGCCTCGGTGGAGATCGAGGCATTGGTTTTTGCCAGATCCTTGCGCATCCGCGACAGTGACGGGTGGTTTTCCACGAGTTGGCCGGACAGGGTGGCGATCCTTCCCTCTTTTTGGGAGGACTCCAGGACAAGTTCCTTGAGGAGGGAACTGAATTCAAGTTCCGGATCGGATCCTGGGGGACTTGATTTTCGATTGTTCCGTGCCGCGATCCAATCCTCCATTTTCTGGATCCGGCTTTGCAACGCCATCGATTTGGCGATGGTCATGGAATATTCATCATTGACTGCCTGAAGCTGTTGCCATTCGATGCTGGCTTTTTCCTCCGAGGTGATCATTCCGGTTCGTTGGCGAAAGGCTTCCAGGGCGGATTCCGCCTGTTCCAGGTTATCGGTCAGGGCGTCGAGGCGCTGGACCAACAGTTGCGAGACGCGCTTGAACATCGCGGTGCGGGTTTCCATCTGCCATTCGATATGATTCCGGGCGATGGCGTTGACGACCCGTGCCGACAATTGCGGATCGCGAGAGACGAAGGAAATTTCGACCATCTGACTGTTTGCGATGGGGCGGATCCGCACTTGCGATCGGATGTGTTTGACCAGTGCCGTCAGGGCGGCATCACGGGAATGGATCGATGGCGGTGGCGGCGCGGGAGGGACGGGTATTCCCAGGAGCTCCAGAAACGGTGGCAGCCAGCCGTTTTTTTCCGGGGCCGGGGCGATTTCCGCAATCAATCCGGAGTCCAGAAGGTGTTCCCGTTCGACGACCCGGGCGATCAGCACGGTCCCCTGCAACAGATGAAGTTGCGTGCTGAGGTTTTCCCCAAGTTGTGGATCAAGCCCCAGAACCCCTTCGATGAATCCGATTCTCGGTTCCTTGTCCTCGATGAGCATCACGGCGACGGCGCGATAAAGATAGGGTTGGCCCAGAAGGTACAACCAGAGGGGCGGCAGCAGCAGAAAGACAAACAGGAGGATCGGCGCGAAACGTCGCCGCAACACCCGCCAGACATGCCAGAAAAGACGGCGTTTGACCGGTTCGTCCAGATCATCCGGCAGATCGCCGGGGAAAAGCGGCTGGGAAATGGACTGGGGCATAAAGACCTGATACGTCGCGAAAGGGTCGATTCGGAAAATCCTCCATCATACCCGATCCTGCGGGGACGGCAAGATACCACATTCAAGGTATTTTCATCCGTTTTTTCCGAATTTCGCTGCGGTCCGTGTCGATTCCGATCGATCGCGATGGGTATCGCAATCCCTGGATGTCGGCGACGTTTTATGGCCTTATGAGGGATACCATCGACATCCCTGCCGCTTCGGGGTCTGCGCATATGAGCCGGTTCCAAACATTTATTTTTTCGTTTTTTTATATGGCGGCCTTGCTGGTCGTGAGTGGATGCGGTTATCGCTTTTCCGGAGACGAGGTCGCCCTGGGTCAACGATGGGCCGATGTCACCCTTCGCGTGGAGGGGCCGGGGGTCGAGGAAAACCCCGTTCTGGCGCAGAATCTCAAGGACCGGGTGCGCGCCCGTCTGGCCATTCCCGCACACAGCGCCAAACCTTCGCGTGCGACCTTGCGCCTGCAACTGGATCCCACCAGCCGGCAACGAATCCTTGAGGATGCCTCGGGCCGGGCCGATCAGTTTGAAATGACCATCAGGGTCCGTCCCCTCCTGGAGGAACCGTCCGGTACCCGTTCCCTTCCCGTTGTCGTCGGCAGCGCCAGGTTCTACGAGCCCAAGGCGGGCGCCACAACCGATGCGGTTCGTATCAGGGCGGAAAAAGAGGCCCTGGAACAGGTGGTCGATTCCCTTGGCGCCCTTTTGTCCACCGACCCGTGACCTGCCGGTAATCATGTGTGACAACCTGCCATGCACATTGAATCCATACGGCTGAAAAATTTTAAATGTTTTCAGAATGTGGCACTGATGAACATTCCCCGGTTCTGTGTTCTGGTTGGCGCCAACGGTACCGGCAAATCGACCCTGTTCAACGTATTTGCGTTTCTGCGGGAGGCGTTCTCCAGCAATATCCATACGGCCCTGGTCAAGCAGGGGGGAAGCCGAGGGTTCAAGGAGGTCCGCAGTCGCGGCGTGGCTGGCGAAATTGAAATCGAGTTGAAATTCCGGATCAAAATCGGAGGTCCACGGGTTACCTATACCATTCACATCGGCGAACAGGATGACAGACCCGTGATTCGCCGGGAAGTCCTGAAATATCGCCGAGGCCGCCATGGCCTGCCCTGGCATTTCCTTGATTTCAGTGAAGGCACGGGCTATGCGGTGACCAATGAACTGGAGCAGGTAACGGACGTGCGTCAACTCAGACGGGAAGAACAGACGCTCAAGTCTCCGGATATCCTGGCCATCAAGGGATTGGCCCAGTTCGAGCGTTTTCCGGCGGTCAAGGAGTTGGGCAACCTGCTTGAAAACTGGCACATCTCCGATTTTCACATCAACCGTGCGCGTCCCGAACAGGAGGTCGGGTATGCGGAACATCTCTCCACGGAAGGGGAAAACCTTTCCCTGGTGGTCCAATATCTTTACAGCCGCCACAGGAAGATTTTTGATCGAATCATGAAAAAACTTGCGCATCGCATTCCAGGCATTTCCCAGGTAGATGCCAAGACCACGGAAGAGGGGCGCGTTTTGTTGCGTTTTCAGGACCGGGCGTTTGAAGATCCCTTCCTGGCGCGTTATGTTTCCGACGGCACGATCAAGATGCTGGCTTATCTGATTCTCCTCTTCGACCCGTATCCTCACCCTCTGTTATGTGTGGAAGAACCTGAAAACCAGCTTTATCCCTCTATTCTGGAGGAACTGGCCGAAGAATTTCGGGAGTATGCTGGACGGGGAGGTCAGGTTTTCGTTTCCACCCACGCACCGGATTTCCTGAATGCCTGCACCCTGGACGAGGTGTTCTGGCTGGAAAAACGGGATGGATATACCAGAGTGCAGCGTGCGCGGGATGACAGGCAATTGTCGGAATATATGGCCAATGGAGATAAGATGGGTTACCTTTGGAAGCAAGGTTTTTTCACCGGTGTGGCGCCATGAGTATGAATCTTGTCTTCTTTCTGGAAGAGGCATCTGCAAAGGTGTTCTTGCAAGAACTGATGCCCCGCATCCTTCCACTCCAAGGTGTTGCGTTGCATTTTATTGTCTTTGAGGGTAAGCAGGACCTCGAAAAACAACTGTATCGAAAATTACGACACTGGCAAAATCCAGACAGTAGATTTGTCGTGCTACGCGACAGAGACGCGGGGGATTGCCGCGTCATCAAAGAACGGTTGTGGAAACTTGCTGACGAGGGTAATCATCCAGAGACACTCATCCGCATTGCCTGTCGGGAACTGGAATCCTGGTTCCTGGGTGATCTGAAATCAATTGAAACGGCGTTCAATGTCCGGGGCGTGGCCACACAACAGCGCAGCAGAAAGTTTCGCGACCCCGACGGATTGGACAATCCTGTTCAGGAATTGACCAGAATGGCTCCGACCTATCAAAAAATTTCCGGGGCCCGGGCCATGGGCAGAATCATGAACCGGGAAAACAATACGTCACGCAGCTTCAATGTATTTATTGAGGGGATTGATCGTCTGATTCAGGCAGGATCTACGATATGGCAATAATTTTTTTAATCAATAAACAAGATTGGTGTGATTAAGTGGAAATGGTTACTGTCCAGGACTGAACCGACGATCATTCTCGGACGTTTGTTCGTATTCGTGTTTCCAACTCCCAGGACGGATCGGTTTATTTTGCCAATGAAGAGCACCGATCAACCCGATTCAGGTTTTCACGAACAGCCTTTTCCACTGAGAAGGTTGTTTCTTCGCTGGTTTGTTCCCGCGATGCTGGGATTCATTGTCGTGTTTCTTGTCATCATTGGCCTGGTATCGAAGAAGGTCGTGGAATCGATCTATCTCGAACAGGCCCAGCGCCAGGCGCAGGCGATCGCAAAAAGTGTCGCCATCCATGCCCCCGAGGCCTGGAAGGGCCTGATGCGGGGACAATCGACTCCGGAAATGCCCCAGGCCATCGACTCGCGCGCCCTTGTCGAGGCCTTCGCCTCGCAGGTCAGGGAGTTGAAACTCCTCAACATCAAAGTCTATGGTCTGGATCGTCACGTACTTTTCGCGACCTACCAGGATCAGATCGGTGTTCTGGAAAATGGTCCGGCCCTGCGCACCGTTCTGAAAACCGCGACTCCGGGGATCGTCAAGAAAACACAACCGAACGGTTCCCGCCTTTATGAACTGTATGTACCGGTATTCGACGATTCGGGTATTCTGCGAACGGTGTTCGAACTCTACGAACCGGTCGATTATCTTGACGAAATCATGGTACATGCCATGTTCTGGACCCTGGTCATTCCCGGACTGTTCCTGTCCCTTCTTTTCCTGGCCCTTGACAAACTGGTCGATCGTGCCCAGGTCCATATCGACGCCCGAACCTTCGAGGCCAACGACCTCAGACACAAGGTCGAATCATTCGTCTCCTCGACGGCGGCAAAGGCGGCGAAAATGGCCGGGTTGGGGGGAGCGATTCCATCCAGAACCATGGTCACGACCTTGTTTTATTCGGATATTCGTGATTTTTCCGGTTTTTCCGAAAAGAATCCTCCCGAGACCGTTGTCGATTTCCTCAATGGGATCATGACGCTCCAGGTTTCGGCCATCCAGAGGCATTCGGGAGATGTCGATAAAATGATCGGCGATGCGGTCCTGGCCCGTTTTGACGGAGTGGACGGACATCGACGAGCCATCGCAGCATCGCGGGAGATTCTCCATGCCCTGAAGAAGGGAACCTTTCCCCGGCGATTGGGGATCGGCGTCCATTGGGGTAACGTGATCTCCGGCGCCATCGGGCCGGAGGACCGTCGTGACTTTACCGTCATTGGTGACGCTGTCAATGTCGCGGCCCGCCTGTGCGCGGCGGCCAAGGTGGACGAACTGGTCATCGACGCCGACCTGGCGGACGAACAATTCGATCGGGAGGAATCGATTCACGTCAAGGGACGTGTCCAGCCCGTGGTCATCCGCCGATGGACGGTTTCCGAAACCATTGACGATGGAACGACACATTGAAGATGGCGACGGTCACACCATGATCCGGTCCACCGGGGCAAACCGTTCGTATTCCACTTCATGGCGGTTGGTTCGTGGCCCCGCCTGTTTTGCCTGATGGCGGCGCTGATGCCAGGCGTGCTCCGAGGCAACATCCAGGACGACGACGCCCAGCATGGGATCAAGTCGATCAAGGCGGGTCAGAAGGTCATGCAACTGATTCTTTTCCACCAGAAGACCGCGAATGACCCGGCCATCGAACAATTCCACGACGTATTTCATTTTTCGCTCCTCCCATTTTTTCCTGGCGTCGAACGGTGACCACCGTTTCTTCCTTGAAGGTGAATTTGCAATGTTTGCGCCAGGATGATCACTGGCAAACAGTCATCGCCGCCGCCTCAAGACCGGGTGGAATAAGTTTTTAAGTTGTTGTTTAATATATTCTTTAATCCATGTCCGAGTCATCCTTCGTGACATCGTTTTCCTGGACGCCGTCAAGCTCGTGTCCGGGGTCGAAGAGGAGGGGGAATTTTTTGACGATCGCGGGAGAAACTGCTGCTCGGGGGGAGAAGAATGGGAATATCAGGTACTGGTCAAACGGCTTTGATGGGACGGAAACGGCGTGGGCTGGGGGGATGTACTGGCCGTCCGGTCAATCATCCGGCACGGTGGCCTCAAGGAGTTCGAGTTCCTGCCGTTCCAGGGCATTGAGACGATCCCGGTAACGGGCCGCCAGTTCAAATTCCAACTCCTTGGCTGCGGCAAGCATTTTCTTGCGGGTTTCCTGGATCTGTCGTTTCAGGGGTTCCCGGTTTGCACTGTAGGAAGCCCCGGTTTGCGCCACCATCAAGGGTTCCTCATCCCGGTTGCGTGACCGGGAGGCAGTGCCGATCGAATCCATTCCTGGCAACACCATGACGCCCTTGGAAACGGAGCGGGGGGTGATGCCGTGTTGTTTGTTGTAGTCTTGTTGCAGGCGACGGCGCCGATTCGTTTCATCCAGGGCGCGTTGCAGGGAACCGGTCATCCGGTCGGCATACAGCACGACTCGGCCATGGACATTTCGGGCTGCCCGACCGATGGTTTGGATCAATGAGGTTTCCGAACGCAGAAATCCTTCCTTGTCGGCATCGAGAATCGCCACCAGAGCGACTTCCGGGATGTCCAGCCCTTCGCGCAACAGGTTGATGCCTACCAGGACATCGAATTCTCCCTGTCGCAAATCGCGAATTGTTTCAAGTCGTTCCAGGGTTTCGATGTCGGAATGAAGGTAGCGGACGCGAATTCCGACATCCTGGAAATAATCGGTCAGGTCTTCGGCCATCCGTTTGGTCAGGGTTGTCACCAACACGCGACCTTTCTTTGCCACCGTCACCCGGATTTCTTCCAGCAATCCATCCACCTGTCCTTCCACCGGTCGGATGGTACACTCAGGTTCCAGGAGTCCCGTCGGGCGGACAATCTGTTCCACCACGGCGCCCCGGGACATCGATCGTTCCAGGGCTGCGGGGGTTGCCGATACGTGGATGGTCGTGGGACGCATGCGGTCGAACTCTTCAAAGGTCAGGGGTCTGTTGTCCAGGGCGGACGGAAGACGAAATCCATGTTCGACCAGGGTTTCCTTTCGTGACCGGTCGCCACGATACATTCCCCGAACCTGGGGCAGGGTGACGTGGCTTTCATCGACGAAGAGCAGGGCATCTTTAGGCAGGTATTCCATCAAGGTAGGTGGGGCTTCTCCAGGGGCGCGACCGCTCAGGTAGCGACTGTAATTTTCGATACCGCTGCAATATCCAACCTCATGAATCATCTCCAGGTCGTAGAGGGTCCGGCTTTCAAGGCGTTGCGCTTCGAGGAGTTTGTCGTTTTTCTGGAACCAGGAAAGTCGTTGGACGAGGTCGTGTTTGATCTCTTCGATCGCTCTCAGAACGGTTGTGCGGTGGGTGGCGTAGTGGCTGGCGGGAAAAAGAATCAAATGACGGATTTCACCCAGGATACGCCCGGTCAGGGGATCGATGGCGCTGATCCGGTCCACCACGTCGCCGAACATTTCCACCCGTACTGCCCGTTCTTCCTCGTGTGGTGGAAAGATTTCGATGGTATCGCCGCGAACCCGGAACCGGCCTCTGGAAAAGTCGATGTCGTTGCGTTGGAATTGAATTTCCACCAGTTTTTTCAGCAGGTCGCGCTGGTTGATTTCGTCGCCCGTGATCAGATGCAGCGACATTTCCTGGTAGGCCTCGGGGGAGCCGATTCCATAGATGCAGGACACGGAAGCGACGATCACCACGTCTCGCCGGGTCAGGATGGCCTGGGTTGCGGCATGGCGCATTCTGTCGATTTGTTCGTTGATTGCCGAATCTTTTTCGATGTAGGTATCGGTCCGGGGTACGTAGGCTTCGGGTTGATAATAGTCGTAATAGGAGACAAAATATTCTACTGCGTTGTCGGGAAAGAAGGACCGCATTTCACTGTACAGTTGCCCGGCCAATGTTTTGTTGTGGGCCAGAATCAAGGCTGGGCGTCCCAGTTGTTCGATCACCTTGGCCATGGTGAAGGTTTTCCCGGAACCGGTCACGCCCAGGAGGACCTGGTCGCGACAGCCACGGGCGATGCCGTCCACCAGGGACTGGATTGCGCGAGGCTGGTCCCCCATGGGTTCGTAGGCGCTGACCATGTGAAAAGGAGTTGCTGTCACCGATCCATCCTGTACACGTCATTCGAAAAAAACTATTGAAAGAAAAAAGGTAACTGCCCAGGTACCTTACAGGTTTAATTATTGAAAGAAAAAAGGGGTCTGGGGGATTGCCCCCAGGG
>JADGCV010000017.1:0-62404 GCA_015228815.1 Magnetococcales bacterium
CAAGGCGCGCGCCTGCGCGAATTTCCGCAAAAACTGCGGAAATTCGCTTCGGGTGAAAGGGCGCGTGGAAAAACAAAATCAAAATCAAAAACAAAGTCAAAACCCTGGGGGCAATCCCCCAGACCCCTTTTTTCTTTCAATAATTTTAAACACTCCCCCTGGGATTGGCATGAGGGACCATGGACGTCTGCCAGAAGGAAACCAGCTCCTCCCGGGTCACCGCCCGGGGATTAAACCGGGTGCAGATATCCACCAGGGCATCCTGGGCCAAAACGCACGGATCGACAGTAGACAAATCGATACCGTCACGACGGGTCAATGCGGCCAGATCCACCGCCAGTCCACCCGCCCGCTGAAAATCCCCGACCCTTTGCGCAATGGAAAACCCGATCCGGGATTCCAGGGTTTCGAGTCTCCTGGCAACCTTGTCCTCACCAGAGTTGAACTCCAGAACCCGCGAAAGAAACACACCGTTGGCCTCGCCGTGCCCCACGCCAAAACGGGCCAGTTGATGGGCCAGAG
The DNA here is from genome assembly GCA_015228815.1 of Magnetococcales bacterium. NCBI lineage: Bacteria > Pseudomonadati > Pseudomonadota > Magnetococcia > Magnetococcales > Magnetococcales bacterium. The sequence continues at coordinate 523 of JADGCV010000017.1, forward strand.
AGTGACAAATGCCCACCCCACACTGGTTTTGCACCATCCCCGCCAGACAGGCGGCAAATTGCAGCTCCTGGACAACAGCCCCATCCTCCGCATCCTCAAGCCAACAAAGCCCCAACCGGCCCAAACGCTCGAGCGCCGATTCGGCGAGAAGATCGGCCATCGGATTGTCCACATTGGACACAAACCCCTCCACCGCATGGGTCATGGCATCGATGACCCCCGCCATCATCACCGGACGGGGAATACCGGAAAGGAAACGGGGATCGAGCAACACCACGTCGAACAGAAAATCATGAGTGACCACGGCTTTTTTGGTCCCGGTGGCGCGATCGATCACCAAAGCGGAAGAGGAGGCCTCCGCCCCCGAACCCGCGGTCGTGGGAATGGCACACAGGCGCAGATTGTCCTTCAAGGGAGGAGCCGCGAAGGGACGATACAACCGCTCCCCTTCCCCTTCGGGCCAGCCGATCCGCAGCATGACCAGGCGGGCCAGATCCATCACCGCCCCGCCGCCGACCGCCACGATCAGATCGGGCATCCCCCCCGATAACCGGCCCATCACCCCTTCAACCCCGTCCCAATCGGGATCCCCCCCTCCAGGCCGGATCACCTCCACCACCTGCTCGGCCAGAAGCATGCGTTTGATTTCATGGCGCAGATGGGGCGCCAGCGATCCGCCCGTCAACAACAACGTCCGCGCCGATCCGATCCCCCTGAGGGCCATCAACGCCCGAGGACCGGCGAACAGATCGGTATTGGCCAACAGACGCGGTATCGGAAACACTGTCCTGATCCGGGAACATCCCATGCAATCCCCCCCTGACAACGATAAACAATACCCCGGCAAATTCCCGGTCCCCAGCCTGAAAAAAATCCTGCCCATGCCTCGGATCGGACCAACCACCCCCGCCAAGCATAAATCCCAATGCCCCTGCATCACAACGTCCGAAAAATCCCGGACCACCCCATCGACAACACCCCCACCCCGACAACCCATGCCCCAATCTCGTGCAACACCACTGGACAGATGATCCAGGCTTTGCTGTAGTGATGAACGATCATTCAACCCCCCTGCCAGGAGACCGCTCGATGAACCATTTTATCAAAGGATTGCGCCTCGCGGTCGGCCTGGCCCTGGGGCTGCCGTTTCTGATCTTTCTCATTCCCTTCTTCGTCGTCTATTTTTTCATCGAGCATCGCGCCGGACGCCCCATGCCGTTCGATGTCCGGAAGTTTCTGAAGGAAACCTTCCACGCACCGTCCGCTCCCTCGCTCCAGTCCGCCCCCTCCTCCTTCGCGGAAGATTCCGGTGAAACGATCCGTTCCACAAGAACGGATACCACCCCATCCGCGTTCTCGAAAGCGAAAGCCACATCCATTTCATCCGGAACGGTCCTCAGTGCCTTCGTCGCCGACGGAGAAAGCCTGTTGGGAGGAGAAATCGCCCGGGAACTGGCCCGGCAGGGTTACCGGGTCGCGATCGCCTGGGAAAAAGACCGGGAAAAGGTGGCGGACCTCGTCCAGACCATCCACAACTCCGGCGGCAGCGCCTGCTCCCTGAACCTGGACCTTGGCGATCAAGAAAAAATTCAGAATGCCCTGGACCTGGCCGATAAGGAACTGGGTGGTATTCCCGGTCTGCTGATCAACAACGCCTCGAAATTATTGCCAACCGGCGTTGAACATCCCTCCTGGGAAGAACTGAATGCAACCATGCGCCACAACCTGCATGGACCCCTTTGGCTCTCTCTCAAATTCGGATCCGCCATGGTCGGTCGCGAAAACGGAAACATCATTCATATTCTCGACCTGTTCGGGGAATATCCCATGAAAGGGCACTCCGCCTTCAGTGCCGCCAGGGCGGGAATGGCCATGGCAACCCGGGCACTCGCCGCCGATCTTGGACCCTGGGTGCGCGTCAACGCCATCGCGCCAGGACTCCATCTTGTGTTCGCCCCCCATGCCGCGGAAGAACTCAGCCAGGAACATCCCAATCAGTACGCCTCAAAGCCCCAGCCCATGGCGGTGGTCCAAGCCTTGCATTACTTTCTGAAGTCACCAACGGTCACCGGCGAAATCCTCCATGTGGATGGTGGGCGGCGAATGCATTCCATTCCCCCTTCGACCATCCATGACCGCCCAGGTTTCCTTCACCAGTCACGCATCCAAACCCATCGAGAGGGTTAGAAGACATGAATGAAACACGCCTCTATCTGGCATCGCAAGGTTACCTCGAAAACGTGGACGAAGGACAACGAATCCTGACCGTGATCATTGTCCTGCTCGTCCTTGCCATCCTGTTCGCCGGCCACCTCTTTCTCAAAAAAGGAAAGAAAAGAAAACAGGACGCCGCGCATCAAAAACGGGAACGAAAACACTGAGCCGCCATCGGAAACAGCAGGATTCGTTCGGGAAGGCTGCTTGAATACAACTTCTTATAAGACTCCGGTACCGTCATGGATATAGCTACAATCATTGGACTTTTGGCGGGTTTCGGCCTGATCGGCTGGGCCATCCTGATGGGTGGTTCTTTCATGCTTTTTGTCGATGTGCCGAGCGTTATCATCGTCTTCGGCGGCACCCTGTGTACGATGTTCATCAAACATTCCATGCAGGATGTTTTGGGCTCGTTCGGTATTTTCATGAAGTCGATCATCAACGACCCGAGAAACCCCGAGGAATATGTTGCCAAACTGAACGAACTGGCCAATCTTTCGCGCAAGGATGGTCTTCTTGCCCTGGAGAAAATCAAGGTCGATGACAGTTTTCTGCAAATGGGCATCAATCTGTGCGTCGATGGCGCCGACCCCGATTTTGTCAGTTCCGTCCTCAGCAAGGAATTGAGTTACCTGAACGAACGCCATTCGGGTTGGATCGCCATTTACGAGGGAATGGGCGAGTCGGCTCCCGCCTTCGGAATGATCGGCACCCTCATCGGCCTGGTGCAGATGCTGGCCGACATGAGCGACCCATCGAAAATCGGACCTGCCATGGCTGTCGCCCTGATCACCACCTTCTATGGCGCCTTTCTGGCCAACCTGGTGGCCGTTCCCATCGCCATCAAGCTCAAGGCCTACAGCCAGAAAGAACAGGTCGTGCGTAAAATGATCATCGACGGCCTGGTCGGCATTCAAAAGGGGATCAATCCGCGGATGCTTCAGTATTCCCTGGTGGCCCCGGTTCCTCCATCGCAACGGAATTTTGACTGATTTTGTCTTTTTCGTCCACCACCGCCCCTTCGAAGCCGGGGCGGTGGTCCCACATTGGCTTGTACCTCCAGCGCTGGAATGAAAGGGGCTGGTAATGGCAGACGAATGTCCCCCGTGTAAAAAAGGAGCCCCCGCATGGTTGTTGACCTTCGGGGATCTGATGTCGCTTCTTTTGACCTTTTTCATCCTCCTGGTTTCGATGTCCACGGTCGATAAACCCAAGTTCAAGGCCGCGGCGGGATCGTTGAAGGATGCCTTCGGCGTACAGCGGGTCGAGGTCATCAACACCCTGCCGACGGGTGAAGACATCATCGCCATGGAATTCCAGCAGGAACTGATCATGGTCAAACTCAAGGAGCGCCTTGAGGTTCTCATGGCCCCCGTCGTTGATCGGGGGGAGGCGGAGATGGTCGAAACCGAAGCGGGATTCGTGATCAACATGAGTCGGGACAACCTTTTCGCCAAGGAGGGGTCCATCCTGCTTCCCGAGGCCAAATCGATTCTGGCCCAGATTGCCGTCCTGGTCCGCGACATTCCCAACATGGTTCGGGTCGAAGGGCACACAAGCAACCAGCCTCCCCCCTCCCGATTCGCCAGCAACTGGGAACAATCCGCCTCGGAAGCGGCTGCCGTCGTCCATTTCCTGGCGACCGAAGGAGAGGTCAATCCTGGCAAGCTCCAGGTGCGCGGCATGGGACAGGTAGCGCCCAAATCAGACAATGAAACACCCGATGGCCGAAAACGCAATCACCGCCTCGAAATCACAATCTCCAAGGAAACCATCATGGGACGACACTGATCCGGGACAGGAACAGAAAAAAGGGGTTCCCGCCGTAGCAGGGAACCCCTTTTTTTTTCACATTTTTCTTCATGATTCCCTCACCCCATCCGATAAGATTGGAGTCCAGGAAATAAAAAAAGAATTATTATTGCAACCATCCCGTCCAGAGTCACCATGCGGAATCACCTGACCGTCACCATCCGAACCGTCAACGGGCAGCAACAGTATCGAATCGGGCTGTTCTGGATTGGCGCCCTTCTCATTGCGCTGTGCTTCACCCTCGGGACCTTCTACAATGTTCCCCCCGATCATCCGCAGTCACAACCCATCCGCGGCACCACATCACCCCCTGATGAAACTGTTCCACCGATTTCCTTTCCCGATCCAGGCGCAAACGGTGATCCCTTCCGCAAACCGGCCCCGACACACCGGGTCATCCCCGAATTGGCCCCCGAGGTAGCCTCCCTGGACGGATTGTTCGATACTAAAAATCATTTTGGAAACCCGCCCCGGGAAAAAGAACCGGAATACAAAAACGATCGACAAAAACCGCGGAAAGAAACCCTCGGCAACAAGAAAAAACATCCCCCCCCTCCCCTTCACGCCGCGACTGCCCCATCCCGGTCCGCCCCCATCCTCCCTTTTCCCGGTTTCGAACGCATCATCCTGGAGTCGATTCCCAACGGTTCCCCGATCGAATTCAAGGGGATCAACAGCCCCTTCGGTGATCGCTCCCATTCCAAACGCAAACAAAAGTTTCATCCGGGAATCGACCTGTTCGCGCCAATGAACACACCGACCCATACCACGGCGGACGGTGTCGTCGAGTTTGCCGGATTCGAAAAAATGAACAGCTATGGCAACCTGGTCATCATCCATCATAATCATGGCTTCAAGACGAGTTATGCCCACCTGGACAAGATTACGGTAAAAAACGGCGATTTCGTCAAAAAGGGCGATTTGATCGGCTATTCGGGAACTTCAGGACTCTCCAGTGGCCCGCATCTGCATTACGAAATCCATTTTGTCCACCGTATCCTCGATCCCACCGGGTTCCTCGATTGGAATGCCAACAACCTTGCCCCCCTGTTTCGCGAAAAACAGGTTGCCTGGCAGTCGCTCATCGACCACATCAACCGCCGCCCCGAAACCAGCGAACTCCCCCTGCCCCTGCGCATTGCCCTGACCCAGGGGGGCTACAAACCACCCTGACGGTCCAAGCCAAACCTGACTCATCTTTTATCCCCTGATGATCCACCTTCAGAGTTCCTGATCCCGCAGGATTCGTTAACGGCACTTTTTGAGCAACATGCACTTTGATTTACCTATCAATTTTGCTAGATTTAGTGCCACCGCCGCTTCCGGTCTCGTGGACAAAAAAGCCAGCATTATCTGGAAGGGATCAGGAAGTCTGACCTTCGTTCCCCGTCTCCAACGTTCCACCGATCCCGCATCCTTATCAAGCCTTCATTCGTCATTACCGCCCGATCCTCCCCTGGCATTCATAATCAGAATTGCATTGAATAACAGCCATTTCAATAGGATCCAGCGACTTCAACCATGCGGAAATCCCGATAACGAGATAATGGCCCCCACATTGCATTGACCTCCTCGTCGGGGCTCGGATCCTTGAGTGAGACCGCTGCTAAAAAAGAAAATTCTTACAAAAGAGTGCTGCTTGAAGTTCATGGATCCGGCCCCGATGTCAAAAGAGCTACACTTTTCATGAAGAACCTGGCCAAAAGAGTCAACAGTTTGACTTTCGGCCCACCGATCACAAACACTTAGACCAACGTCTCAAAGCAACTCTTCAAAGAAAGAATTCCGACTAACAACATGGAGTACTACATGGGTGCCTTTCCGATTCCACCTTCAGATGTTCACGAGCTACCACCCCAGGTCAAAGCCTATCAACAGGGGGCGTCACTGGCCGACAACACCCGAGCCGCCTATTGGGGCGATCTGCGGCGGTTCATGGATTGGGGCGGAGAGGTCCCCTCCTCGGCCAAAATGATCGCCTCCTATCTTGTGGCCCATGCCGATTCGCACAAATTCGCCACCCTCGCCCGATGGAAGGTTTCCATCGGCAAGGCGCATACCGCCCAGGGACTGACCGATCCCACCAAAACAGAACTGGTCCATGCAGTGCTCAAGGGGATCAAACAAAAACATGGTCAGGATCAGCGCCAGGTCGCTCCACTGACCCGAGAAAAAATCATTGCCATCTGTCTGCAAATGGGGGACCGCCTCAAGGACAAGCGCGACAAGGCGTTGATCCTCGTCGGCTTTGCCGCCGGACTGCGACGTTCCGACCTGATCACCCTCGATGCCAAGGACCTGTATCGTCGAGAAAACGGAATCGAGATTCATCTGAGCAAGGGACGGGTGGGGTTGCCATTGGCCCGGGGCGAGGTGTGTCCGGTGCATTCCCTTGAAGATTGGTTGCAGACGGCTGAAATCGCGGAGGGGTCGGTCTTCCAAGGGATCAACCGCCATGGACGTCGTTCGGGAAAACCATTGACGGGACATGGCGTCGCCCTGATCGTCAAGGAGCGGGTACAATCGATCGGCCTGGATCCGGCCAACTTCAGTGGCTTCAGCCTGCGCTCCGGATTGATCGCCAGTGCCTCGGCGGCTGGAATCTCCCTGCAAAGCGCCACCTCCCTGTCGGGAACCGGCGTCCTGTAAAATGATGACGGATGGGTCCGGGAAGGGGTTTCCCCTTCCCGGTGGCCAATCAGTTTTTCTCTGCAATTTCCTGACGCACCTGTTCCATGTCCAGCATCAACGCCTTCTCGATCAATTCCACGAACTGCGGTTCCGGCAGCATGCCCGGCTGGGAAAAGATGATGATCTTTTCCCGAAAGATCATCAGGGTCGGGATCGAACGAATCTGGAAGGCGTGGGCCAGTTCCTGCTGATCGTCGGTTTCCACCTTGCCAAAAACCACATTTGGATAACGGTTCGAAACCTTCTCGAAAATCGGGGCAAATGCCTTGCACGGACCACACCAGGAGGCCCAAAAGTCAATGATGACCACATCGTTGCCATTGACCGTCTCTTCGAAATTTTCCTTGTTCAAGGTGATCGTCGCCATCAAGCGTCTCCTGCCAGACTGTGATTGTCGTTTTCCGGAACCCTGTACGCCCCAGACCTTTTTTCGAGCATGGCTTCGACCACCGTAAACGGATCCGTTGCCGATCGTGTCAGCTTTTCTCGAACAACCCCGTACCCTTCCTTGATTTTCATGCGGATTCCGGGATCATGCAACACCCCATCGAGATCGGCGCATAAAATCTCCGGGACGACCTCATGCTGCAACCGTTCCCGCACCACCGCCCACCCCGCGACAAGATTGACAAGCGAAAAAAACGGAATCCGGACGAGTAGCCTGCCAATAGGGTAGGTCATGGGACTGACCCGATAACAGACGACTTGAGGTGTTCCGATCAAGGCGGTTTCCAGGGTGGCGGTCCCCGATGTGACCAATGCCGCGTCGGCACTGGCCACCAGATCATACGTGGCGCCGCTCCTGATGGGAACCTCTCGCTTGAAGGTCGGGTCAATATCTTCCGGCCAATGCCGTTCCAGTTCGTCTTCCGACACGGTTGGCGCACACGCCACCACAAAACGCATGTCCGGATACGTGCGCCGGAGAAGAAAACAGGATCGAATCATGGGGCCGAACAGGCGTCCAATCTCTCCCCGCCGGCTCCCCGGCAGCAGCACCACGCACGACTCGTCGGTGCCGATGCCCAAGGATTGACGCACCCGTGCCCGGCCCGCCGCCCCCTCGGGGCGCATCGACCAGGGCAATGCCCTCCCGACCAATGGATGCCCCACGAACGTCACCGGAAGCGGTGTTTCAGCGTAAATCGCTTGTTCGAAGGGAAAAAGAAGCAGCAGATGGTCGATGAAACGATGCAGTCGTTTCGCCCGTCCACGACGCCAGGCCCATACCTGGGGGGAAACATAGTGCAATACCGGAATATCTCTAGCCCTGGCGCGACGGGCCACCAGAAAATTAAAATCGGGAAGGTCGATGGTCACCACCAGATCAGGCCGTTCCCGATCCATGAGCCGCAGCAGATAGTCAAATGCCCGAAGCAGATCAGGCAGTCGGCGCACCACCTCGACCACGCCGATCACCGACAAATGGTTGCTGTCGAACGGTCCCGTCATCCCCTGGGATCGCATCCCCGGTCCGCCGATCCCCATGAACGACACCTCGGGAATCCGCTCGCGGATTGCCGCCATCAGGTCGGCCCCCAGAAGATCTCCCGAAGCCTCTCCCGCAATCAGAAGGATCTTCCGCCCCTTCGCGGTCATGATGGCCTTGTTCCCAAAACGTCGCGTTCCATGGATCAAACAGTCCCCCCGGTCTCTGGAGTCATCATGGCCTCATCACAAGAAACGAAAATCTGTCCATTCTGGTCCACCATCGCCAAGGTTTGTTCCGGATCGAGCAACAATGTCCTGCCCCCCTCGATGGCCAATACCGAGACCCCCGCCGTCTGCATCCCCGTGATCGTCCCGGGTCCCACCGTGGGCAGGTCCAGACGTAGGTCCTGTCCCGGTTTGCATGTTTTCACCAGGACCACGGCGCCGCGCCCGGCCCAGCTGTTTCTGGCGCCCGCCACCAGTTCGCCGGCCCTGCGGAGCATCGCATCGGTTCCTTCCATCGCCTCGACCGCCACCACCACTTTTTTCTTGACGACAACCCCCTGACCAATGTCAAGCCCGCCCAAAACCTTGGCGGCCCGCCAGCCGATCCGTATGTCCTCCCACACTGCCTCATCGGGAACCTTCCGGCTCAATACACCCACCGGGGCCAACAATTGGGGCAGATAATCGGTCACTGAACGAACCTGCAAACCACACCGTTCCAATTCGACGGCGATCGCCCGCAGCAGGTGATCATCATGAAGGTGTTTCAAGCGCCAGACAAGTTTCAGGGCCATGGTGTCGGGGCGAACCTTCCAAATGGCCGTCTTGGAAATCCCCCCGGCCAGCACCAGTTCACGGACCCCCCGGTCCTTGAAAAACCGGATGATCTTCTTGAACTGCCCCAGAGTGACCCACAACAGGTCCGATACCTGGTCCTGGACCCTGGGATCGGTCTCGCCACGATGGGCCGCGACCACGACCGTTCTGGAAGATTCGGTGACGATTTTCTTGATGAACAGAAGGGGCAGGACGCCGTTGCCGGCGATCAATCCGAGGGGCGGTTCATGATTGGACGACAAGGCAGGACCATTTCCAGGGCGTGTTGACATTCAGTGGATTTCGGCTCCTTCATGGCGGCCTCGGTCGATTCTAGCCCTGGAAGTCGGCCATTGTCCATGCCTGCCCCCGTCGAAAAATGCTACACATCTCTACGAAGGTAGGATATCCTACATGGAGGCTCCTCTAGATGACAATCGGTGCAGACATGGAACAACGAATCAGCCTGCGTGAAGCCAACCAGCATTTAGCCCGTTACATCAAAGCGGTGGAAGCTGGCGAGGAGGTCATCATCACCCGGCGCGGACAGCCCATCGCTCGTCTGATGCCCTTGCGCCGTGAACGGGTGTTGAGCGAAGAACAGCAGGCGGCCCGCGAACGCACCCGGATGCGGATGCAACAGGGCTATGCCCTGGGAGGAAAACCGGTTTCCCGGAATGAACTCCATGAACGGTGAACGGTACACCCTCGACACCAACATCCTTCTCTATGCTCTGGATCGCGAGGCAGACAAAAAACACGCCATTGCCTCATCGTTGCTGAATCAGGCAGTCACGGAGAACTGCGTGTTGATGCTCCAATCTCTGGGAGAATTTTTCCGCGCGGCAACCGCCAAAGGCAAAATGCCCGTTGCGGAAGCCTCCGATCAGGTGCGGGACTGGCTGACGTTATTCCAGGTGCAATCCGCCGGACCATCCACGATTACCAAGGCACTCCGTGCAGTGCAAAACCATGGCATTTCTTTCTGGGACGCCATGCTGTGGGCCTGCGCCAAAGAAGCCGGTTGCGGGATCGTGATCAGTGAGAATTTCCAGCATGGGCGCGTGCTGGAGGGTGTCAGATTTCACAACCCTTTTCTAGGGAATATTGACATTCAATAGCTTTACAGATAGCCTGATTCTCTGGCACAATTCCCCAGACCCTTTTTTTCTTTCAATCTTTTTTCAGCGACAAAAGCCGCGTTGACCCGTCTGAAGAAACTCCAGCATACATTGAACTTCAGGGAGCGAGGACAGCTCCTTTTCCAACTCCTCGATCGCCTGCTCCAGGCGCAGGTTGGAACGAAACACCACCCGATGGGCCTGGCGAATGGCAGAGATGGTCTCTTCGGAAAAGCCACTCCGACGCAAGCCAACCACATTCACCCCCGTCAGACGCGCCCGGTTTCCCGCCGCCGACAAAAAGGGGACCACATCCATGGAAACCGCCGAGGCCCCGCCAATGAAGGCATTGCGCCCCACCCGGGCAAACTGATGAATGGCTGTCAGACCACCAATGACCGCATGGTCCTGAATTTCCACATGTCCCGCCAGGGTTGCCCCATTGGCCATCACCACCCGATCCCCCACCCGGCAATCATGGGCAACATGGGTATAGGCCATCAACATGCAATCATCACCAACCCGGGTCAGCCCCCCCCCCGACTCGGTTCCCCGATGAATGCTGACGAATTCGCGAACCTGACACCGCTCGCCAATCTCGACCCGGGTCGGCTCTCCACGATAATGGACATCCTGCGGATCCAGCCCCACCGAGGCAAAACTGAAAATACGGGTCCCCGAACCAATGGTCGTGTGTCCATCAATCACCGCATGCGGCCCCACTTCAACCGCATCCAGCAACACCACATCGGCGCCAACCACCGCATACGGGCCAATCCGCACCCCTTTTCCCAGCCGGGTCGAGGCGGCGACGACGGCCGTGGGATGAATCTCAACCGCTTCAGGTTGCGTCATGGCTGGTCGCACTCCCGGCATCGCGGGTCATCGCCATCAACAATGCCTCCGCCGCCAAATCACCGCCGGTATAGGCCTTTCCTTCAAAACGCCAGATGTCTCTGCGCCTTTTGGCCAAGGTCAACACCAGCCGCAATTGATCCCCAGGAATGACCGGTTTGCGAAAACGAACCCGGTCAATGGTCATGAAATAGACAAGCCGCCCTTTCACCGAATCAGGATCGGTATATCCCGCGAACAACGCCCCCGCCTGGGCCATGGCCTCAAGAATCAAGACCCCCGGCATGACAGGATTCTCCGGGAAATGCCCTTGAAAATGCGGCTCGTTGAAAGAAACATTCTTGATGGCGACCAGCCTTGCCCCAGGAACGAATTCGATCACCCGATCCACAAGAAGAAAGGGATACCGGTGCGGCAACAGTTTGAGAATATTTTCAGGTTTGTCCAGGTTCACGTCACTAAAACCAACTGGTTGTCCGTTTATTGAGCATTTTCAGCACTTGATCGGTGATGTCGATGGCCGAGCTGGCATACAACACCTGCCCCTTGCCAAAGATGATGGTATAACCCCGCTCCCGACCGATTTCCTCGATCACTTCACGCATCGCCTCGCTTATTTTCTTGGTCCAGCGTCCGTTCTCCCGGTCGATCACCGACTGATTGTCCTCGACAAGGCGTTGATACTCGCGAAACTTGTTGCGGACACTCTCCGAGGTTTCCGCCCGCGCCTCGGGAGTCATCAGCCCCTTTCTTTTTTCCAGGTCATCCTTCAACGATTTGATCTTCTGTTCCATGGCATCCACTTCCCTCTGCTTGGAAGCGAGTTTTTTTTCCAGGAGTTCCCGCGCCCGCTTGGCGGCGTCGGAAGAGGCCATGGCCCTGGGGACATCGACATAGGCAAACGAATACTGTTCCGCCCGTGCCGGCCACGATCCCAGGAGACCCACTGCAAAGACCGCCACTGCCATCAACCTGCCCATTCCAGCCATGGTCCGCCTCCAGCGTCCCTGTTTTCGACCATTCTGTTTCAAAATAGCGCCCATTACAGCGTCGTCCCCATGGTAAAATCGAAAATTCGCGACTCGTCAAATTCTTCTTTCACTATCGGAGTTCCCACGATCACCTTCAGCGGACCAAAGGGAGAGTTCCAGTTGATCCCCACCCCGGTCGATACCCTGATGCCACCCGAGTATTGAACGTTCGCCGGCAGGTCCCAATCGCCGACATAGGCCGTGTCCACGAACAGCAAACCACGCACCCCCTTCTCTTTCAGGTCAAGAATCGGGAACAGCAGTTCGGTGTTGAGTTGCTCGAAGTGAAGACCGCCATAGGCATCCCCTTCGACCGTCCTCGGCCCCAGTCCACCCCGTTTGAACCCGCGGACCGAAGAGACACCACCCAATTGATAACGTTCGAAGATGGGCACCTCTTCGCCCATGCCGTCCATGATCCCGAAGCGCCCACGCACATGCCCCACCCAGGCATCATCGAACGTGAAGGGATGATAATATTCATTATCCGAGGTCAGGCGGGCAAAGGTGACATCCCCCCCCAGGCCGGAATAATCGGTGATCAAACGGTGTTTTCTCCCCTCCGTCGGAAAGACCGGATCATCGACATCATCCCAAACGAACGCATGACTGACCATCGATTGATCGTAGGGACTCTTGGCCACCATCGCCAGAATTGCCGCCGAGGCCCCGGCAGCCACCTCTTCGATGTCGGTGTGGGTGAAGCCGTAACTCAGATTGCTGCGCAGATTCTCCGAAATCGGGAAACCCAGCCGGACACTGCCGCCATAGGAATCCTGCTTGTAGGAGGAGACCGAACGTTGATCGGTCTTCTTGTTGAAAATGTCGAAACCGGCGGACAGATTCTTGCCAAGGAAATAGGGTTCGGTAAATCCCAGGCTGTAATCCTGAGTGATCCCCGACAGCATGAAGGACAACACCAGCCGTTGCCCCCGGCCCAGGAAATTGTTCTGGGTGATGCTTGCCGTCCCGAGGAAATTCTCGGTGCTGGAATAACCGCCGCCGATGGAAAAGGTACCGGTCGGTTTTTCCTCCACCTTGACATGGATGTCCACCTTTTCCCGTCCCTGGGCCGGCGGGGTGAGGATTTCAATGTTTTCGAAAAAGTTCAACTGTTTCAACCGAACCTTGGAGCGCCGCAGCTTCGAGGCGGAAAACAGGTCCCCCTCGGTCATCCGGATTTCCCTGCGGATCACCTCGTCGCGGGTCCGGTCGTTTCCCGACACCTCGATCCGGTTGAGATAGACCCGTTGCCCCTTCTGCACCTTGAAATGGACCGAAACCACCAATGATTCGTCATCAATTTTGGTATCGGGCTGAATATTGAGAAAGGCATAGCCAAAATCCCCGATACGGTCGGTCAGGTTTTCCACCGAGGCCATGAGTTTGGATTTGGAATACCATTCTCCGGGCTGGAATTTCAGCTCTTCCAACAAGGCCGAGTTGGGAAGTTCATCGAAGTCGCCGCTGATCTCCACCGGCCCGAAGGTGTAACGTTTTCCTTCATGAACGGTATGGGTCACGACAAACGCGCCACGGTCGGGAGTCAATTCCGCGACCGAGGAATCGACCTGAACACGGATAAACCCTTCGTCGAGATAGGTCTTGCGCAGTTGCGATTGATCGAACAGAAGTTTTTCACGGTCGTAGGTGTCATCCTCGGTGAACCATGAAAACCAGCCGCTTTCCTTGATCATGAGGCTTTTGAGGAGCACCTTGTCGGAAAGTTGGCTGTTGCCGACGATATTGATCTTGGCGACCTTGGATTTTTCCCCTTCGTCGATGCGATAGACCAGATTGACCTGATTGCCGTCGGCAGGATTGATCAGAAGGTCGATTTTGGCGAGGAAAAGTCCCTTGATCCGGTAGCCCTGCCGCAGGGCAGCCAGGTCCCGTTCGGTCCTGGCGCGATTGTAGATGGAGGATGGTTTGACCTGGACAAGTTTTTCCAGTTCTTCCTTGCTGAAGACTTCGTTGCCCTCGAAGGAGACCTCATTGACCATGGGATTCTCGGAGACCCGAACCACCAGATCGTCCCCCCGCCGGTCGATGGCGACATCCTTGAAAAATCCGGTATCGAACAGGGCCTGGATGCTCTTGCGAACCTTCGCGGCATCGAACCGGTCCCCCTCGCCCAGTTCCAGATGGCTCTTGACCGTCTCCGTCTCGACCCGCCCCGCCCCTTCGACCACCACCCCGCGGATTACATTGCCCGCATTGCCCGCATGCGCCACGATGGGAACGGCTGCAAGCATGGCCAGCAGGAAGCCAAGAAACGCCACTTTGACGAAGGAAGTCCGGATATGGGCCATTTTCTTTTCTTCAACCAATAAGGGTACGTGCCGATCAAGTCGTGACCAAACATAACCTCATTGCCATCCAATGGCAAGATACCGCGCGACATCCTCTCGGGACATGAGATCCTTCGGGCAATATGTCCCTTTCATGAACGATAAGGATCATGAACCACGTCCCGATCCTGCCGGATCAACTCCTCGGAAGTGGGCGCGCCGGGAGGAAGGGGCGGAGACATGGCCACGATTTCATCCAGTTCTTTCAACAATGCTTCCGCCGAGAAGTCGGACTGATTCATGTCATGCGACATCTCCACCGGTTCTTCCACGGGAACGCTTTCCAGATAGAGCGTGTCCCAGCTGAAATCCTGATCGTGGGGCCAAGCCACATAGCCGGACACAGCCCGAACCCGCCGAAAGTAACCGGGATCGCGCAGTTCGCGGAAAATACCCTTGTCCAGATAAGGAGACACGTCGAACCGCCTGTATTCGCCATTGGCAAAGGCCAGAACCAGGGAAGCAGTCTCCTCGGGTTTCACGGCAACGACTTTCGGATTGTTCATGGGTGCCTCACTTCAACGGGTCGATGGGAAACACCGGGTTTCCTTCCATGGCCAGTTTCCAATCGGCCATCAATTCGTCGCGATGGAGCTCAATCCACGCCTGGACAAGACGAACCTTCTGGCGTGGCATTTCTCCCGCCAGAATTTCCCCGTCGTCAATACTGAAAACAGCGTTCACATCGCCATATTCCACATGGATATGGGGAACGTGATGCTGTCTGGCATCGAAAAAGAACATACGGATGATCAGCCCGTAAAACATCGAAATCACGGGCATATCGCGCCGCTCCATGTCAACACGCCCTGCATTCGCGTACCGACCCATTCAAAAATCGTTGGCAAAGAGCCGTGTCAGATCGTTTTTCATCGCCCACACCATGAGCAACACCAGCAACGCCAACCCCACCCGATTGGCCACCGCCTGTACCGCCTCGGTCACCGGCCCCCCCTTGATCGCCTCGATGATGAAGAAAAACAGATGCCCCCCATCGAGAATCGGCACCGGCAACAGGTTGAGAATTCCCAGATTGACGCTGATCAGGGCCATGAAAAACAACAGACTGGTCGTCCCCTGACTGGCTGTTTTTCCCGCCATTTCGGCAATCATCAACGGGCCGCCGATCTGATCGGCCGGGACCACCCGGGTGATCAATTTCCAGATACTCGTCACCGTCAGGTCCATGATCATCCAGGTCTGTTTCACCCCCTTGGCCACCGCCGCGAAAAACGGATAACGCACCTCTTCATGGGCATCACCCGGTCCAATGCCGATCAATGGATGGCGTACCGTTTCACCGAACAGATTGCGCACCTCCTTCACCTGCGGCACGACGGTCACTTCGAAGCGCCGGTCGTCACGCTCGATGGTCAGCAGCAGCCCCTCCCCCCCCAATTCCTTGATGCGACGGCTCATCTCCTCCCACCGGGTCACCTCCACCCCGTTCAAGGCGACAATCCGGTCCCCCACCACAATCCCCGCCTTCGCCGCCGGCATCCCCTCGGAGATCGAACCGACCACCGGAAGGGTTTCCCCGACCCCCACCATGAACGCCACCGCCAACGCCAGCACCGCAAACAGAAAATTAAAGAATGGACCGGCAAAAACGATGGCAAACCGGCGATAGACGTTTTGTCCGCCGAAGGAGTGCGCCCACATTGATTCGGGAATCTCCGCCTCATCATCATCGATCATCCCCGATTCACCCAGCATCTTGACATAACCGCCCAGGGGGACCGCCGACAGTTGATAGAGCGTCCCCGTTTTGCCACGCCACCCCCAGATCCGCGGGCCGAATCCCAGGGAAAACACCTGCACCTGGACACCAAAAAAACGAGCCACGAGAAAATGACCCAGTTCATGGACAAAAATCAGCACTCCCAGGACGACGATCGCCCAGAACACGGTATTCAACATGATCCGCCCGCCATCCGTTCGGTAGGAAAGAATCGCTCCCGCACCCGAATGCGGGTCAGGCGATCCAGTTCGATGATGTCCGCCAACGTTTCCGGAGCCGGAATGTCGCCGCCATGGTGCAAGGACCAGGCGATCATTTCGGGAATGTGCATGAACCCCGTCCGTCCTTCGAGGAAGGCGGCAACCGCCACCTCGTTGGCCGCATTCAAAACCGCCGGCGCCCCGCCCCCCATTGCCAGGGCTTCATAGGCGAGTCCCAGGCAGGGAAAATCGCGGGAATCGGGTGGACCCAGAAATTCAAGCACGCCTCGTCCCACAAGGTCCAAAGCGGGGACATCGGTCGCGATCCGTTCCGGCCACGCCAGGGCGACCGCGATCGGGGTACGCATGTCGGGAACCCCCATCTGCGCCAGGACCGAACCGTCGCGATAGGTCACCATGGAATGAACGATGCTCTCGGGATGGACGATGACCTCGATCCGTTCCGGCGGCAGGCCAAAGAGAAAAAAGGCCTCGATCACCTCCAACCCCTTGTTCATGATCGTGGCGGAATCGATGCTGATCTTTCGGCCCATCGACCAGTTCGGATGGGCCAGGGCCTGTTCCTTCGTTACCGATTGCAACGCCTCCCGCTTCCAGCCACGAAACGGTCCCCCCGAAGCGGTCAGGATCAGTCGCTCCACCGTCTCCCGGTACCTTGCAAGACGTCCCGCCTCATGAAGGGAGGCGCCATTATGGAGGACCTGAAAAATGGCGCTGTGTTCCGAATCGACCGGCAACAGGCGCACCCCGGCGGATGCGACCGCGCGCATAAACATCTCCCCGGCCATGACCAGGGATTCCTTGTTGGCCAGGGCCAGGTCCTTGCCGGCGCGAATCGCCGCCAATCCCGGTTCAAGCCCGGCAGCCCCGACGATGGCCGAGACCACCAGGTCGGCCTTCGGCCAGGTCGCAGCCGCCACCACCCCTTCCAACCCCGGCACAATGTCGATCCCAAGTCCCCGCAACGCCTCCCGCAACAGGGCATACCGCGAAACATCATGAAGAGCCACCAGTTCTGGCCGGAATCGCCGCGCCTGCGCCACCAACCGCTCAAGATTTCCCCCCGCCGCCAAGGCGACCAGGCGAAACCGGTCGGGATGCCGTGCAATCACATCCAGGGCATTGACGCCGATGGACCCGGTGGAACCCAGCAATGAAATATTCTTGACCGTCAAGGGGATCTCCCTGCCACGAACGCCCCGCTCAATACCGGATCATGACAAAAAACACAGGCGTTGCAAACAACAAACTGTCCAATCGATCCAACAGACCGCCATGTCCTGGAATCAATCGGCCCGAATCCTTCACCCCCGCCTCCCGTTTGAACATCGATTCGGCCAGATCACCCATCTGCCCGACAAAGGAAAGGATCAATCCCGCCACCACCGCTTCCCCGCCCGTCCACGGCAGGCCCGTCCATCCAACCGACACCACTGCCGCGGCACTTCCCAGGACCAGTCCGCCGACAAACCCCGCCACCGTCTTTCCCGGACTGATGCGAACCGCGAACCGTCGCCGGCCCAGCCATTTGCCCAACAACATCGCCCCCGTATCGGTCGCCCAGATCACCACCAACAACAACAAAATCGCCCGGCCACCCGAATGACGGTGCAATTCAAGCAGCAAGGTCAGCGGCACCACGCAATACACCACCCCCATCACCTGATACCCGATGCGCAACGTCGTCACCCCCCCCCCCCTGGTACCGTGGCATCGAAAAAACCAGCAATACCATCAGGAAGAGCACCAACAACAGTTCCAGAGGGACCGCCCATCCCGGAAACCGGCCCGCCAACAAAAAGCATGCCGCAACAATGGCCAGAAACAAGTCCGATGCGGAAGAATACTCCGACATCGCATGCCATTCATGGAGAAGAATGGCGCTAACCGGCAGCAACAGGACAAACAACCATTCCGGGGAGCCGTAAAGCAGCAGCAACAGCAGGGGTGGAATCAAAACAACCGCGGAGAGAATACGACGCGCCATGACCGACATTTACGCCGAGGCGCCGAACCGGCGTTCCCTTCGCCCGAATTCCTCGATCGCCAGACGCAGATGGTTGGCATCGAATTCGGGCCAGAACACCGGAAGGAATACCATTTCGGAATAGGCCAGTTGCCACAGGAGAAAATTGCTGATCCTCTGTTCCCCCCCCGTGCGGATCAAAAGATCGGGATCGGCCATGCCGGCGGTCGTCAATTGTCGAGAGAAGAGGTCCTCGTCGATCTCCTCGATGCGCAACCGCCCCTCCCGCACCTCCCGGGCAATGCGAATCGCCGCGTCCACCAACTCCTGACGCCCGCCATAGTTCAAGGCAATGTTGAACAGAAGACGGTCATTGGCTCGCGTCCGCTCCTCCAGTTCCCTCACGAGTTCCTGGATGTTGCGCGGCAACATGGCAATCCGCCCCAACGCCTGAAAACGCACCCCCTCCTGGATCAGCTCATCCATCTCCTTGCGCAGGTGGATGGCCAGAAGGTTCATCAAGGCGGACACCTCGTCCTGGGGCCGGTTCCAGTTTTCCGAGGAAAACGTGTACAGCGTCAAAATCGGGACCCCAAACTCAAGGCAGGCCTCCACAGTCCGCCGAACCGCCTTGACCCCCTGGCGATGCCCTTCGAGACGTGGCAAAAACCGCGATCTGGCCCAACGTCGGTTGCCATCCATGACGATGGCGATGTGTCGTGGAACCTTGTCCGTTGCAGGAAATGACATGAACGATGTTTCCAATTCTTTCGATGCCGCCCGATACCGCCGCCAAGGTCTTGTCACGCATGGCGGAGACGGCCTGAAGAGGCGGATTGGGAATCGGTGGCCATTCCGGTCTCGATCATCACCCCGAGCCCCGGAAACAGTCCCCACCCCCCTTTTCACTAATGATGATTTGTTCTTTATCCAGGGCATAAACCCCCGAACCGGAATCCAACCTCATCAAATCCGCATGATGTCGGCTTCCTTCTGGGCCACGGCCTGATCGATTTCCTTGATGTATGCATCGGTACGATCCTGAATTTTCTTTTCGATCTGGCGCAGCTCATCCACGGAAATCTTCTTGGCCTTCTCCATTTTCTTGGCCTGGTCCATGCCATCGCGACGGACATTGCGCATGGCCACCTTGCCCTGCTCTCCCTGCTTGTGAATCACCTTGACCAGTTCCTTGCGTCGTTCCTCGGTCAATTCCGGCAGGGGAACCCGGATCAACGTACCGTCATTCATGGGATTGAGCCCCAGTTCCGATTCCATGATCGCCTTTTCGATCACTTTGGTGGTGCTTTTATCCCAAGGTTGCACCGTGATCAGGCGGGGTTCGGGAACGTTGATGGCCGCCAGTTGGTTGAGCGGCACGGTCGAACCATAGGCCTCCACGGGGATATGTTCCAACAATGCGGAAGAAGCCCTTCCGGTACGCACCCCCGCCAACTCCTCCTTCAGGGTGGCCAGGGCCTTTTTCATTCGTGTTTCCAGGGACTGCAACAGCGGATCAACCATGATGTTCCCCGATCAATGTATGGCTCCCTTCCCGACGCACCGCCCGCAAAAGGGCCCCCGGTTGGAAAATTGAAAACACCAGGATGGGAATCCGGTTGTCACGACAGAGGGTGATCGCCGTCATGTCCATGACCCCCAGGTTGCGATTCCATACCTCGTCATAGGAAAGCCGATCAAACCGCTCGGCCTGGGGATTGCGAACCGGATCTTCGGCATAGACCCCGTCCACCTTGGTGGCTTTCATGAGGCAGGAAGCGCCGATCTCGGCGGCCCGGAGGCTGGCGGCGGTATCGGTGGTAAATAAGGGATTGCCGGTCCCCGCGGCGAAAATCACCACCCGTCCCCGCTCCAGGTGTTCCACGGCGCCCGCTCGGGTATAGAGTTCGGCCACCTGGGGCATGAAAAGGGCCGACTGCACCCGCGTATCCAATCCCTGTTCCTGAAAGGCGCTCTGAAGGGCCAGCGCGTTGATCACCGTAGCGAGCATCCCCATCTGATCGGCGGTGGTCCGCTCCATTCCCCGGGAACTCCCCGCCAACCCGCGAAAAATGTTGCCGCCGCCAACGACAACGGCAACCTCAACCCCCGCATCGTGGACCGCCTTGAGATCAATGGCCAGTTGTCGCAAAAAACCAGCGTCGATGGCGTCTCCGCCACGCATCAACGCCTCACCCGACAGTTTGAGCAGAATTCTGGGAAAATCGAGTCTGGTCAAGGCACTGTCCTCACCCTTGGGCCGCCTTGGCGACTTCCCCGGCAAAATCATCCTCCCGTTTCTGGAGACCATCCCCCAGCACGAACCGCTTGAAGCCAACGACTTTCAGGGCGGTCTTCATCTGTTTGGCCGTCTGTTCGACCAGTTTGCCCACCTTCACATCGGGTTCCATGATGAACGGCTGTTCCAGGAGGCAATTTTCCGCATAGAACTTGGACAGGCGCCCCTCAACCATCTTTTCGATGATATTGTCCGGCTTTCCCGAGGCGCGCGCCTGTTCGATCAGGATGCCGCGTTCCCGTTGCAAATCCTCCTGGGGAACCGTGGTCCGGTCCAGATAGGGCGGGGCCGACGCGGCAACATGCATCGCCAGCTTGCGTCCCAGATCGAGCAGCTTTTCCGTATCGCCCTCCCCTTCCACCGCGACCAAAACACCGATCTTGCCCTGCATGTGAATGTAGGTCGCGACGCATCCCCGGGCCACCTCCAGCAACGCCACGCGCCGAAGGTTCATGTTTTCGCCGATGGTCGAGATCTGGTGCGTCAACTCTTCCGCCACCGTCCGTCCGGTCGCGGGATAGGGCCGTTGGGCCAGGATATCGATCTCCTGGATCCTTTCTCCCAGGGCCAGTTCGGCGGCGGTCTGGGCGAAGGCAATGAATTTTTCATTCTTGGCGGCAAAATCGGTCTCGGAATTGACTTCCAGCAGAACCCCGGCTGTCCCCCCGGAGGCAGCCACCACCTTGCCCTCGGCAGCCACCCGCCCCGCCTTCTTGGCGGCGGCGGAAAGCCCCTTCTTGCGCAGCCAGTCGATCGCCGCCTCCAGATTGCCGCCCGTTTCCGCCAGGGCCTTCTTGCAATCCATCATCCCAACGCCCGTCTTCTCGCGAAGTTCCTTAACCAGATTTGCGCTTACAGACATCGTCATCCATCCTTGATCGCACCGTGAGCAATAATGACACACACCACCATCCCTGACACGCCGGCAACACCGGTATCCGTCAGCGTTCCTCGATCATCTCCTCGTCCTGGTCCGCCTCTTCGATCAGCTTGGAGTGGGTCGGAGTCAGTTGAATGGAGGTATCCTCCTCGCGTTCATAGACAGGATTGTCACCGCGGACCTGGATCCCTTCGAGAATCGCCTCGCCCATCTTGGTCAGGAACAGTTTCAGGGAGCGGATGGCATCATCGTTTCCGGGAACGATCCAGTCGATGTGATCGGGGTGACAGTTGGTATCGACCAGGGCCACCACGGGAATCCCCAGCTTGTTGGCCTCCTTGACGGCGATGGATTCCTTGTTGGTATCGACGACGACGATCAGACTCGGCAAACGGTTCATCTCCTTGATGCCGCCCAGGGAACGTTCCATTTTCATGCGGGAACGTTCGTAACCCTGGACCTCCTTCTTGGTCAAGGCATCGAAGGTGCCGTCGGTCTTCATTTTTTCGATGTCCTTGAGGCGGCGGATCGATCCCTGGATCGTCTTCCAGTTGGTCAGCGTCCCGCCAAGCCAGCGATGGTTGACATAATATTGCCCCGTCTTCTCGGCAACCTCGGAAATCATGTCCACCGCCTGCCGTTTGGTGCCGACAAACAGGACCACCCCGCCCCGGCTCACCTCGTTCCTGACAAAGACAAACGCATCCCGCAACAGACGGACGGTCTGATGCAGATCGATGATGTGAATCCCATTGCGCGACGAAAAAATATAGGGGGCCATCTTGGGATTCCAACGCTTGGTCTGGTGACCAAAATGGAACCCGGCGTCCAGCAGTTCCCGAACGGAAAATTTTGCCACGGTCGATCTCCTGTCTTGATTTCGGTTGGTCCACCGGCGGGTTGGTTTTGACGACAAGGTCCAACCCCATGCGGCTCCTGAAAGCCCGAAAACATGAGGCACCGGGACCGACAAACACCGCCGTGTGTCGGTTAGTCCGCTTCACTTAAACCCAATGAGTATAGCCACCGGTTGCCAAACAATCAAGCCGTCATCCCCTTTTTTTCAGAGCAGGCGCCGTCGAAGTGCTATCGCTTCAGATTCCGGTAGAAGTTCTCATGACTTCCCAAGGCCAACAGTTTGAGCGCCCCATTCTCCTCTTCGTATTCATAAGCAAGCAACGTCAACTGATTGGTCATTTTGAATTTGAAAACCCGAACTCCAGCCAAATCGCCCACCTTGGCATCACCCATGGCTGGATCGGCGGCAATGGCACGCACAGCTTCATCCAAGTCGCATTTCTGGTTCACATGCAACCGTTTGACCGCATTCTTGAAAAGACGGCTTTGAAGAATACGCATCACTCGAATTTATATTCCTCAAACTCCTGCAATTCCCGGGCAAGAAGGATGTCCTTGATCATGGAATAGGAGAGATCGGGATTATCTTCGACGATTTTGCCAATCCGGGACCAATATTCGATCTGCCTGGGCAGCGATCGATGAAAGATCTGTCCGTAACGTTTGGCCTCGGCAACCAATTCATCGGAAATTCTGACATTCACTGGCATATTGGACTCCTTGTTTCGATTCGCAACAATAATATGCCAAAATGGACCATTCAGGAACCTGAAACCCATCGGTCACAAAATAACTGCCCCCCCAGGACCATAAATATGGCTGATCATCTAATAAAAGAACAAATTTGAATGAAGACATTCACCAATGTTACACATGGATATCATGATCGATTCAACTTTCGGGCCATGGTAACCTCAAGATGAATACCACAACGAATCCCCTCCAATTGGGCGCAGAAATCACACTGAAACAAAGGTACTCCGTCCGCATGACCGTCAAGGGGGCGCAAACTCTTGAGGGAATGCTCGAACGCCTGAGCGGTCGAACCGCAACCCTGTCCCTCCGGGGCGACCTCACCCAGGGGCAACGGTGTTATGTCCGATTCGATGCCGATGGAAACGAACTCTACTCACGCGCCATGGTCCTGTCCTCCGAAGCGGGCAACGTGATGGTATGGCTCGAAAACGGCGTCTCCATCTTCGAAAAAATCGCCCGTCTCGATGCCCTCGCCGAGTCTTCTTCCCTGAAACGATTGCAGATGGCCCAGACGGTCCAGCGCATTCTTGAAGTTCCCGCGGGCACCCCAAAAAACAGCCATTCCTCCCGGCGCAATTGTTGGGAGGTCAACCAATGCGGCAAGGAACATTACTGCGCCGCCGGAATTTCCACCCAGTTTGACGGTTATCTCGGTGGACGCAATGGTGGGCGTTTCTGTGCCTTCATCGACGAAACCCTGTGCAAGGATGGCCGTCCCCTTGCCGGAGAGAAAAAATTGAAAAAATGCGCCGAATGCCTTTTTTTTCAGGAACTCCTGCGTGAGGCCACCACCGATTTCGCCACCGACCCCGCGCTCATCGCCTTCGGCTGAAACCGGGGGCGTCCCGCCCCCCCATGCCGAAAACATCCCCGATTCCGGCCATTCCCATGTCCCGCAATCGCTTGTTTTGCGTCCGGGACAGGCATTGACATCGATCGGAAAACGGAGTTTGTTAACCCTTCTTAAGACATCGACCAACCCTCCAGCGCGGGACAGAAAGCGATCCGCATGATTTTTCTTCTTTTTCGCGCCATCGTCATGGCCTGGACCGCATTCCTGGCGCTTGAGGCCCATGCCGAGTGGGAAAACAAGGTGCAAAACGCCTGGGATGCAACCCGGAAAGCGGGCCAGGAAGTCCTGAACGATACCACCGATGTCGGAAAAAAAGCGCTCGATGCCACTGGAGAACTGAAGGACAAGGCGGTCACCCGCGCCAGGGAATGGATGGGGCACCAACCCCGTGATCCCGACCAGGAACGTTTCGACCGGGTCTGGGAAGAGGCGCTCGGCAAACTCGACCGGGCCCTGGCCACCCACGAAACCTGGGAACAGGCCCCCGAATCGAGCCTCCTCGGCGCGGACAAGAATTCCGTTCGCCAGGAGTTCGATGAACTTCTCGATGAACTCCTGGCCATTCTCGCCGACCCCGGAATCGACGCATCGATCACCGAAATCAATCATCATCGCCAACGCATCACCGATCTTGAAGAATCGATTCTGCGGGACAAGGAAGCCCGGATCACCGCTCCCGTCAAGCATCTGGTCAAAACGACCCAGGAAGATCTGGACCGGAACATCAAAAACACCCAAACGGAAATTCTGCACCTCAAACGCGACATCAACCGTAAAAAAGAGGCGCTGCAAACAAGATTGCAGCACATCGGCATCACCCTTTCCCCCGAACAACTCGATGTCCTGCTGGCCCGCATCGATTCCGAAGACATCCTCCAGATGGCCGCTGTATTCGACATTCTCAAGCAGATCACCCAGCAATTGATGACCCTGACGCGGGAATCAGGAGAAAATCTTCAGGCGGCACGCCGTTATTACGGCATGCACATGGTCCTGCTGGAATGTGTCGTACACATGCAGCGGCGCTACATCGATCATGTGGAACGGCGCTACATCGCCGGAATCATGAACATCACCGACGAAACCACGCAACTGACCGCCGAAACCCGACAAGAAATGCAACACAGCCAACAACCCCACCATCGGACACTCTATGAAAAAAATCTGGCCGCCCAACTTCTGACCCTGAAGACCGCCCGACTCTATCTGCAACATCTGCACGAGCAACGGATCAAGGTGGAACAGGCGCGCTCCCGGTCGATCAAGGACCTGGAGGTCGCAAAAAACACCTATCGCACGGTGCGCATCGGCAGTCAACTCATGGACCTGCTTCAGGCCAGCCAGCAAGGTTTCGATACCCTCATGGGATTGCAGGTGCCGGAGGTCGTGCCTTTCGAAAACCTTGAGATGCACAAAAAATACGAAGAGCTCTCATCCCGTCTCGCCGCCCAGACCCCCTGAACACAAAAACCTCGGGGCCCCCGTTCCTTCCCGAATCCTTGGGATCCACGGAAAAGTTACTGAAATTCTTCATCTTGTCAGTTTTTCCCAGACATTGTTCAATGGATCGCATCCGCCCGGCTCAACCAGGATGATCCCTTGAGACCACACTGCTGGAGAAAAACAAATGTCACGCATTCGCACGATCAAACCCGAATTCTGGACCAGCGATCAGATTGTCGCCTGTTCCTATCCCGCACGTCTTCTTTTCATCGGCATCTGGAATTTCTGTGACGATTCGGGTATCTGTCCCGCCACCCCCAAACGACTTAAAATGCAAATCTTCCCCGGTGACGACATTGGCATCGACCTTCTCTGTCAATGGATCGACGAACTCAAGGCGCAGAAACTTCTCACGGAATACAAGATCAACGACCGTCGTTTCTATCAGGTCACCGGATGGCATCACCAGCGGATCGAAAAACCAACCTTCCGGTTTCCGAAAGAGGACGGCTGCATTCCTCAGGCAATAAAACCTCCAATACGCCGCCGAACCACCCACCAGCGCCCATGCACCAACATTGCCGCCTCCGGCGTCGCCCTGTGAACGATTTCATCGAACCGTTTTCCCCAGGAGCCCCCATGAATCCCAAACGCGCCTTGACCCGTCTTTCCACCCGCATCACCCGATATGAACATACCGTCGCAGGAGGCAATCCCACCCTGACCTGGGATGACGTGGCCGGAGCCATGCCCCGTCAACCGCTGCAATCCCTGATGATTCGTGTCAAATGGACCGGAGAGAACCATTATTGGGAAGAGCTGGTCTGGAGGGCCATGCGCGAACTCTGGCCCGACGAATGGAAAACCCAGGATCCTCGCCGTGTGCGACGACTGATCGAACTGGCCCTGCGCGACTGGGTCGATCCCGGATTGTGTCACCGGTGCGGCGGTCACGAAATCGATGGCCGAACCGTCATCCGCACCCGCGACAAAAATCATCCCTTCCGTTCCTGTCCCGCCTGCCAGGGAACCGGCATCCGTCGTCCCCGCTCCGGTCGCGGCTTCGCCCGCATCCTCGGAGTCGATGAAAAAACATGGCGTGACACCTGGAAGGAACGCTTCGAAACACTTGAGACCACGTTGAACACCCTGGAATCAAAAGCACTCGAAACCTTGAGAAGAAATCTTTCATAAGAAGATATTTTGCAAGGTAAGAATTTTTCTATTGCAACCCCCCGCAAAACACGCTAAAGTCACACCAACGATGGATCATTGTATTCGCACCCTTCAAGCCTGTCTTCCGGATCCTTTCCGTCGCGGCAATGGTCCGCCCCCGCTTCTTTGGCGGAAACACCGGTCGTTATCCCTTTCATCATCGATCCTGCCCCCTGTTCCCGGATTTTCCGGGAGCCTTTAGTCCTCGTACACAACCCCGCACCGATCAAACGCATGAAAGAAATGGACCGCCACCATGAGCAACGACGACATTGCCAAAATCCGCTCCCTCCTTGAATCGCAGTATGCCGATTTTCGCGACAGCCAGAACAATCTGGGCGTTCCCTCCTGGGTTCGATGGAGTCTGTCGGGTGTCGGGGCCATGCTTCTGGCGCTGGGCAGCCTGATCATCGACATCACCATGGAGGCGGGAGAATACCGCGAACGCATCAGCGGCCATGAACGCCAAATCACGGCCTTCGACAAGGACATCCGGGTGCTGCACGATCGCTTTGGCGCCCTGGAACAGGCCCAGGCGGTTGCCGCGACCAAACTGGACGCGATCCTCGATAAACTGGACATCCACGAAAGCCGCGATCGGCAACGTCGCGGTCGGGAAAACTGAACGTACAGAATGCATCCGGAAAAAAATCACCTTCGATCAAAATCCTTGGGGCGCTTTCCCAAGACCTGTTTTTTCCTTCGATACCGGGAAACATGTTCATGATTGACTCCTTTCTGACGGTTGTCACCATTATTTGCACCCTCCTGGCGGCATTGCTGACCATCGGAATGATCTCGCGGGACCGCAAGCCATGAGCGCCATCGATCCCGAGAGAATCCTGGAAGAACTGATGCGCCTGCGCGAGGAGGCCGCGACCGCGGGTCAGTTCACCGCGGCGGTCCGGGCGACTGAACTCATCGGCAAACATTTATCGATGTTCGTCGATCGCGTGGAACACAAAGGCGAGATTGATTTTGCCACCCGTCTGATGTCGGCACGCCGGAGGAATCATGAAACATCTGGAGACACCTGAGGAACTGCAACAACAATTGGCGGAGCTTCTGGCCTCTTGTTCCCGAGATCCCTTCCGGTTCGTCTCCTTGTGTTTTCCATGGGGAACCGGTGAACTCACGGAGCATGAAGGCCCCGACCCATGGCAAAAAGATGTTTTGCAATCGATCACCACGGCACTCGGGACCGGCAATCTTGCACCGGTACGGGTGGCGGTAGCGAGCGGCCACGGGATTGGCAAATCGGCATTGGTGGCGTGGCTCATGCTTTGGTCGATCATGACCTTCGAGGAGACGAAGGGGGTCGTGACAGCCAATACCGAAAACCAGTTGAAAACGAAAACCTGGGCCGAACTGGCCAAATGGCGACGTCTGTGCCTGGGTGGCGACCTGTTCCGAATGACTGCCACCGCCCTGTTTGCCGCCGATGCCCGGTTTGAAAAAACCTGGCGCATCGACATGGTCCCATGGAGTGAACGCAACACCGAAGCCTTCGCCGGCCTGCACAATGAAGGAAAACGGGTTGCCTTGTTTTTTGACGAGGCCTCGGCCATTCCCGATTCGGTGTGGGAAGTGGCGGAAGGGGCGATGACCGATGCCAACACGGAAATATTGTGGTGTTGTTTCGGCAATCCAACCCTGGCAAGCGGTCGATTTCACGCCTGTTTTGGCCGCTTCAAACATCGATGGATCACCCGCCAGATCGATTCGCGCACCTGCCGCCTCACCAACAAACAACAGATTCAACAATGGATCGACGACTACGGCGAAGATTCCGATTTTGCCCGGGTGCGGGTACGGGGATTGTTTCCCCGTTCGGGCTCCAACCAGTTCATTCCGGGAGCGGCGATCGAGCGGTGCCGTCACATCAAGGCAGAAGGATATGAAAGCCAACCCCGCCTGCTGGGCATCGATGTCGCCCGGTTCGGCGAGGACCAGACGGTCTTTGCCCTGCGTCAGGGAAGGAAACTGCTGCCATTGATCAAAATGCGTGGTCTCGACACCACCCAGACCAGTGCCCGGGCCGCCCAGGTCATCCGACAATGGCGTCCCCAGGCCGTCTTCGTCGATGGCGTCGGCGTTGGCGGATCGGTGGTCGATCAATTGCGGCAACAGGGATTCGACATCATTGAAATCAACGCCGGCGGCAGTGCGATGGCGCCGCAAAAATATTTCAATCAGCGGGCCGAAATGTGGGGACGCATGCGCGAGGCGCTGGTCAACGGCATGGAGCTTCCCGACGATCCGGAATTGCTGGGTGAACTGTCCGCGGTGGAATATGGATTCTCCCCGATGCAGCAGATCCGCCTGGAAAAAAAAGAGATGATGAAACGGCGCGGCCTTTCCTCTCCCGATTGTGGCGATGCCCTGGCATTGACCTTCTCCCGCATCATCGCCCCCCTTCACGAAGACGAGGCGGCATGTTACCCGGAGGATGTCGGAACCTTGTGATCATCCGACGCTAAAGAACGGAATCGCCCCAATGGTGCCCCCTTTTCCTTGGAGAAACGAACGATGAATGGCAACGCCACGAAAAGCGATTGGGAAACGATGGTTGACCTTGCCCGTGAAAAGGACATCCAGCCCGCCACCGCCTATGAATTTTCCAATGGACGCCGTTTCAGTCATCCCCAAAGGCCGTCCCCCCAGCCACCCCCCATGATGGCGGCAGGCGCGGCCCTTCGGCGGCTCGTCGATGCGCTGCACTGCATGTCCCACGACAAGGAGAACGGCCATGATCAAACCGGAAACCCCTGAACAACGATTCGCGGCCCAGATCGGCGAAACCCTGTGGAACGCCTATCCCGGCTATCGCTGGGCCGTCGCCATCACCGGAGGACTGGCACGCATCCGCAATCTTGATCTTTCAGGACGATGGGGATTCGACATTCCCCTGTCGGCACTCGACCCGGATCCCCTTTTCAAACAGGTCGTCCACGCCGGCGGCGAAATCCTGGAACGCTACCGGCTGGCCCGGGGAAGGGCCGATGGGGATCGCCTCGACGAACTGCCCCGTTTCATCACCGGAGAAGCCATGGGAGATGTACACGCATGAACGAAACCCCAACCCGCCCGCAAAACCAGGACCCCTGGGAAACGGAACCATCGATGGATTCTCCGGACCACGAAACGATCGACGACGCCACCTGGCGCAAACTTTCCCAGGAAGCCTACGAAGAAAGCCGGGAATGGATGGAACGCAATCTGCGCCGGCAATGGCGACGCAACCTGGCCAATTTTCGTTCGCACCATCCCGAAGGATCGAAATATCATTCGGAAATGTACAAAAGGCGCTCGACCCTGTTTCGCCCCAAGACGCGCAACGCCATCCGCCGCAACGAGGCCCACGCCGCCGCCGCCTTTTTCCAGAACGCCGAACTGGTCAATCTGGAACCGCGCGACGATTCCGACCCGCGACAACTGGCGAGCGCCGAAGTATTCAAGGAAATTCTCCAGCATCGTCTGGAAAAGGATATTCCCTGGTTTCAGACGGTCATCGGCGCCTTTCAGGATGCCATGGTCCATGGAATCTGCGTTTCCAAGCAGACCTGGGACTATGTCGAAGAACTCCGCGAGGTCGAAAAGGTCCTCACCGATCCGATGACCGGACTGGCGATTCACACGCCCCAGGGTGCGCCGATGACCGAACGCTACCTGGAACGGGTCCCGATCGTTGACCGTCCGCGAATCGAACTGCTGGAACCGGAAAACATCCGCCTCGATCCGGCATCGGACTGGCGCGATCCCATCCATTCCTCGCCGTTCGTCATCCACATCATCCCCATGCGCATCGACGACATCAAGAAACGAATGGGTACACAGTGGCGGTCACTCGACGAAAAAGAACTGCTGGCAGCCGTGGCGGAAACGGAATCCTTCAACGACAGCATCCAACAGCAACGCCAGGAACGGGTCGCCACAAAACAACGGTCCGGCGCCGATGGGTTTGCCATCGTCAACGTTCATGAAAATTTTATCCGTCACGCCGACCACGATTGGGTCTTTTTCACGCTCGGCGCCAAGACCCTCCTGAGCGATCCGGTCCCCGTGACCGAGGTCTATCCCCATGGCCGCCCGTTCGTGATGGGTACCTGCATCATCGAGGCCCATCGTCCCTACCCCTCGGGATTGGTGGAACTGGCCCAGGACATCCAATCGGCGATCAACGAGGTGCAGAATCAAAGATTCGACAATGTGCAACTGGTTCTGAACAAACGCTACTTCGCCCGGCGCGGCAGCGGCGTCGATCTGAAAAGCCTGACCCGCAACATTCCCGGATCGGTCACGATGATGACCAACCCCGAATCGGATGTCGTCGTCCATCACACCCCCGACATCACCGCCAGCGCCTACGAGGAACAACAGTTGCTCAACGCCGACTTTGATTCGGCCATCGGCACCTTCGACCAGGGGAGCGTCAACGTCAACCGGCAACTCAACGAAACCGTCGGCGGGATGAACATCCTGTCCGCCGACGCCAACCTGACGACCGAATACCTGTTGCGGGTATTTGTCGAAACCTGGGCGGAACCGGTGCTGCGACAACTGGTCCAACTGGAACAACGCTTCGAGACCGACACATTCATCCTCGCCATGGCGGGACGGCGTTCCCCCCTGGTGCAACGTTTTGGCTTCCATCCCATCATCGACCGCCTGCTGGAACAGGAATTGACCGTCCGCATCAACGTCGGCGTCGGCGCCACCAACGTCCACAACCGTCTGGAACGATTCCTCCTCGGGGCGCGTACCGTCTCCGATCTTCTGGGGATGGCCCCCGATGCCCGACAGTTGATCGCCGAAGTGTTCGGTCTTCTGGGATACAAGGATGGCATCCGCTTCTATCCCCAACTCAACACCCCCCCCTCCGAACCCCTGCCCGATCCCCTGGTGGAGGTGGAACAGGACAAGGTCAACGTCCAACGGGAAGCCCTCCATCTGCAACGCCAGATCGAAGCGGCCCGACTGCAAACCCGACGCGAGGAAAAAATGCGCACCGACGCCCTGAAGAAAACAGAACTGGCCACCAAAGCCCACCTCGAACGCCTGCGCATCCAGGCCGCCCTCGCCACGGGAACGACCCAGGGGTTGCGTCGAAACCTGGGATGATCGAAAGTCATGGTCTATAATGGTTCGGAAAATCGAAAGACATGTCGCAAAATAAATTTCCAATTCAGGAAAATCTTGACAATTTCGACTCCGTAATGTACAGGTGAAGGGTTCATCGGGTCAGAAGGATCCCCCTCACTCAGGAGATTGTGGCGTGTTCATGCGTCGGTTGCGTGCAGTGTTGTCTTTGATCAAGGATTCCTTTGATGTCCGCCAATTAAAATCCCGCCCCCGTATCGATCCCTTGAAACAAGCGCAGGAAATGGAACGCCGTCTGGTAGCGACCCTGTCTCGGGGCAACCTGAGCCTTCAATTTGGTCGCTATACGACAGCCAAGGATATTGAGGACCTCAGGAAATCGTTGCGGGATCATCAGTTTTCCCTTCGCGGATGATTGACCAGACCATGGACGAAGGACGAAATCCGGAAGACCTGCTGAACACCATTTCGGAACTGTTTCGTAACGCGGAAATAGAAATCAAGTTGGCCGAACAAATGAGCGGGAATATCATCATTCCCGCCATCAACGAACTCCGGTATGCCGGCAATCATCTTCTCAAAGGGCTTCTGGCATCCTCGCCCAAGGAACAGCGCGAACAGTATTTCCGTGCCCTACGTCACTGTCAACGGGCCCATTATGATGCCGTTGAAGCGGTACTGCTTTATCTTCTGGACAAATTCAGAACGTTTCAGAATGACTACGAAGAAGTGTCCATCCCCGCGGTCTGGCCAGACTACGCCAAGCATCTGTCACGTTTCCATGAGGCGCACAGCCTGCTCAAGTCCGTCGTCAAAAACCCGGAAGATATTGATGACCTGAAGGACAATCGCGAGAAACTCCTGGGTCCCACCAAGGAAGCTTGCAACAAACTGGCCCCTATCGTCGCATTATCGGACAGTGTCCGTATCGAATTGAACAAACAGATCGACACCAAACGGACTTCCGATTTGTATGCACGGTGGACAATTGCACTCGCCTTGATTTCCATTCTTGTGACGTTACTCGCACGGTAGCGACGCACAGTTTCTTCGTAAGCAAATCAATCAATTTTAGTCAGCATTCTCGACAGCCGGACGCAACCCATGCGCCCGGCTGTTTTCGTTTTCACTTCCAACATTCGGAAAAAACATGGCGCGAAAAACAGAAAAAACGATTGCGAACGAATGGGTTGCCAATGCCAGAGCGGGACGGCTGATGGATGCGCTGGTCCAGGAGGACAGCCGGCGCATCTGGCTGGCGGAGGTCGATCTTGGATTGCAATGCCAGAAATTTTTCACATCCGATGTTGGCCGTTATCTCCTGGGTCGGGCCGCCCAGGAAATTCAGGAGGCGCGAGATCTTCTGGAACAGGTCCATCATGAAGAGACCGGCAGTGTCCGGCAATTGCAAAACCGCATCTGGCGCGCCCGATCCTTCATCACCTGGATCGATGAAGCGATCCGGGATGGCGAAGAGGCGGAAATCAACCTGAACGGATTGACACTGGAGGAGTGACCCCATGAGCGACACATCAGCCATCCCCCTGGACGCTGAAACGGAACCGGAACGCCCTGAAACCCCGCCCTGGGATACGGAAACCCCGTCCCCAGCCGCCCCCCATCCCCCCGAAGAGACGCCACCGGTCGATGAACGTCTGGAAGCCCTGAACCGGATCGCCCGACGCAATCATGAACGGAACGAAACGCCGGCAAGACCGGAGCCAACCTTCCCGGAAGCCGCTGCCGCCGA
Organism: Magnetococcales bacterium; assembly: GCA_015228815.1. Lineage (NCBI taxonomy): Bacteria > Pseudomonadati > Pseudomonadota > Magnetococcia > Magnetococcales > Magnetococcales bacterium. The sequence continues at coordinate 33,936 of JADGCV010000017.1, forward strand.
CCGATCCGATGAAAGCGACAAGGAAACCCCGTCGCAAAACGGATCCATGCCCCCCGGAACCAGGGATGGGCATGCGGAAACAATGCCGGTCCGATCCGACGAACGGGTGCCGGTCACCATCGATGGCAAAACCGAACTGCTGCCGCTCGACACGGTGGTCCGCGGCTATCAGATCGAGGCCGCCGCACGCAAGCGACTTGGAGCGGCGGCCTCGATCTTCAAACGGCTCAAACAGAGGGAATCATCCCTGGTCCCATCGGGACATCCTTCACTGGCCGTCGCACCGACCCCACCCCCATCCCAGGGACGGGAGTCGGCCACGGAAACCACGTCGATCCAGGAGATGGAAGAATACCTCCAGCAGAGCGAACCGGAACAGCCGCGGCCAGCCATTGCCCCGGTCGATCCGGAGCAACTGGCGGAATATGTCTTTCTGCGGCAGGAGGTTCGGAGTGAAAAGCAACGTCTCATCGACGCGCAGCCGCACATTGCCCGCGATGCCCGATTGTCGGGCATGCATGCGAACATCGTCATGGAGACGATGGAGGCCCAACCCGGCCTGCCGACGCGGGATTATTTTGATCACGCCACCGAGGCCATCAACCAATGGTTGCTCCAGTTGACCACGGCCAGGCTTAGCCGGACCAGCGATACCGGACAGCGGCTCATGGACAAGCGTGAGGCAACGAACAAACAGGCACCCATGGGAATTCACCGCAAGGTTTCCTCGGGAACCGATGCCCCGGCGCCGCCGACCTATGCCGACAAGATCCGGCAGATGAAACAGGCGCGGGGCCTGACATGAATGGAGGATCAAACACATGGCTGGACAAGTATGGAGCGTATCCGCCGACGGCGGATACATGTATGCCGACAACCTGTCGGAAAAATTGCGCTTTGCCGTGCAACCGCTCTCCAAGTTTCGCCAGTTCTGCGACATCAAGGAGGCCTTTGGCAAGAATCGCGGCGACACCTTCCACTGGAACGTCTATGGCGACGTGGCGGCCCAGGGGGGAACGCTGGTCGAGACCAGCACCATGCCGGAAACCAAGTTTTCCATCTCCCAGGGGACCCTCACCGTCCAGGAATATGGCAACAGCGTCCCCTTCACCGAGAAACTCGACAATCTTTCGGAACATCCGGTGACCGAGGTCATCCACCAGGTGCTCAAGCATGATGCCAACCGTACCCTCGACGCCGCCGCTCATGCCCAGTTCGCCATCACCCCGCTGCGCCTGACCTCAGGGACCTCCACATCGACCGTCACCCTGACCACCAACGGCACCGCCACGGAGACCAACAATGTCGCCTTTGGCAAGGGCCATGTGCAGGCGATCGTCGATCTGATGAAGGAGCGTTCGATTCCCGCCTATGACAACGGCGATTATTACGCCCTGGGACGGCCCGCGACCTTTCGTCAACTGAAGAAGGATCTGGAATCCCTGCATCAATACATCGAATCGGGGTTCAAGATGATCATGAACGGTGAAATCGGTCGCTACGAAGGGGTCCGTTTCATCGAACAGAACGGTATCGCCAAGGGGACCGGGACCACGGCGGGGAGCGCCTGGTCCAACGGCAACGATGCCGTTTATTTTCTCGGTCGGGATACCGTTGCCGAGGCGGTCGGCGTTCCCGAGGAGATTCGCGGCAAGATTCCGGGTGATTTTGGTCGCGACCGGGGCATTGCCTGGTACTACCTGGGCGGCTTTGGCATTTGCCATTCCCAGGCGGCCCAGGCCCGCATCCTGATGTGGGATTCGGCGGCTTGAACGACAAAAAAACCCTGAAATCGTAAGCCTCACAACCTACGCCGGGAAGGGGAACCCCCTTCCCGGACCCATCGACACTTTTTTCTTCCATCGAGGAGATCGACCTCATGTCCTACAGCGATCCCGATTTTCAGGTACGCCGTGAACATTGCGCCGGAGAAGTCGGCGGCGGGGCCACAACCGAATACGCCCGTTTTGCCTCTTTCCAGAAAGCCCGTTTGAAGAAAGTCCATTCCGTCGTCACCACCGCCGGCACCACCACCGATCACGGCTTCGACCTTTATTCCGGCACCTCCTCCATCGGCGCCATCACCCTGGGCACCAGTGCCGCCGGAGCCACCGCCGCCTCGGCAACCCTGGACGCCAGCATGACCGCCCTGGGTCGATTTTCGGTCAAATCCAAAGCGGACGCCACGGGCAAGGCAATCATCGTCTATGAATACGAAGTGACCCCCGACGCCGTCCAGACCGCCTGATTGTATCCCCATGTCCCCCAAAAGGAGTTTCTTCCATGATCGACGACAGTCATGCCTGGCCCGGCGAGGATCTTCCCGCCGCCACGGGCCTGGAACGGCAAGAGCCGCTTGACCTTGACTCCGGAGACGAAGCCCCCGGTGGTCGTCCTCTGGGGATTGGTCCCAGGACGATCCGCAGTCGGGATGGCACGAAGGAATTGACCATCCGTTGACGAAAGCCCCCCCTCTCGACCGAGGCATTCCACCCCAGGCGAGAGGGGGATCACCCACCACGAAGCAGGAGTCTCCCTCATGATGCACCTGATCGCCTCCCTGTCCCCCGAGACACCCTCCGCCGAAGCGACACCGAATTCGAATCGGATCACCCGCGACGGTTGCTGGAAAAAACCGATGAACCCGAAGTACACCGATTGGCAAGGCAACGTCCACCCGATGTCGTCCTTCCCCGACCGCCGCCATTACCATGAGGATGGCGCCCCCGCTGCGGAACTTGGAGGTCGGGAGGATCTGTGGTGATGCTCCTCGACCGGTCCCGCCCCTATGGCGAAGTATGGGGGGCCCCCGGAATTGCCTTCGTTCAGGGAAAATGGGTGTTCAATCATCGTGGACAGGCCATTGCCGCCCCTGCCGGACCGATCTGGCAAAGAATTCTCCATGATCCCGACCTGGCCCGTCATGAACTGACCGCCAACGCCGCCGCCAACACCGTGCGCGCACTGTCGCGTCTTTCCTGGTCCGAGCTGCGACGCATCGCCCGCGACGAATACACGCTGCATCCCGGACGATCGGGAAAGGAAGAATTGATCCAAAGAATCCATCGCCGCATCATGGAGCAGTCATGACCTGGAATCCCCTGACCCCCTCGATCAGTGAAACCGCCAAGATCCGTTACTTTGTCGTCCCTTTCACCCGCGGGATCGGAGCGGACCTGGGATGCGGTCCGGAACGGATCTGGCCCAAAGCCCTGGGAATCGATCGGACGCTTTCCCCCCATGGCGCGGCATTGGCCCGAGACATCGCCAACCTTGCCTTTTTTGCCGATGACAGCCTCGACTACATCTATTCATCGCATGCCCTGGAGGATTTTCCCGCCTCGCGCACCGAGGCCATCCTTGCCGAATGGTGGCGGGTGATCAAACCTGGGGGCCATCTGGTGTTGTACCTGCCCCACGAGGACCATTATCCCCGCGTCGGACAACCAGGTTGCAACCCGGCCCATCGGCGCAACTTCAATGAACAGGATACCCTGAACCTGATGCGCCGCCTGACCTCGGAGGGTGGATCCGGGGCCGTGGTAGCGCTTAACGAAGTTCGTAGCGCCGGTAACGAATATTCTTTTCTTCAGGTCTTTCGGAAAACACGACACCCAGGCTGGGCCGCCGCCCCTTCACTTTCAGGGAAGAAACGGGCCCTGGTGATCCGTTACGGCGGCTATGGCGATATTCTGCAGGCCTCGTCGGTATTTCCGGGACTCAAGAACCAGGGATACGAGGTTTGGGTCAATACCACCGGTCGGGGGCGGGACATCCTGGCACACGATCCCCACATCGACGGCTGGTGGTTGCAGGATCCCGAGCAGGTGCCAAACGCCTGCCTGGGAGATTATTGGCGCGCCCTGGAACAACGCTTCGACCGGGTGATCAACCTGTCCGAATCGGTCGAAGGGACCTTGCTGACCTTGCCCCACCGCGTCAACGACCGGTGGCCCGACCGGGCGCGTCATCTGTTTTTCAACCACAATCAAATGACCGTGATCCATGCCATCGCCGGCGTACCACCGGGATCCAATCTTCGTTTTCACCCCTCGGACAAGGAACGGCGGCAGGCGCAACGGATGCGCCGGGGACTGGGTCGGGGTCCGGTCATTCTCTGGGTTCTGGCCGGATCGTCGCTCCACAAGGCGTGGCCATTTGTCGATCATGTCCTGGCGGCGCTGCTTCTCGAAAAGCCCACCCTCCATTTCATACTGGTGGGCGATGAGTTTTGCCGTGTCCTGGAGGAAGGATGGCGCAACGAACGCCGCGTCCATCGTCGCAGCGGTCGCTGGGACATACGGAAAACCTTGAGCTTTGCCCAATGCGCGGATGTGGTGGTCGGTCCCGAGACGGGGGTGATGAATGCCCTGGGGCTGGAGGAGGTTGGCAAGGTATTGTTTTTGTCCCACTCTTCGGTCGAAAACATCTCCAGCCACTGGCAGCGGACCGTCAACCTGAAACCCCCGGCGGAGGTGACCTGCCATCCCTGTCACCGGCTGCACTATGACTGGGAGCGTTGCCACCGCGACCCGGAAACCGGCGCCGCATGGTGCTCCGCGGCGATCCGTCCCGACCGGGTCACGGCGGCGATCCTTTTTCTTCTGGGAGAACTTCATGAACAGAAACGAGGCCATCGAACTGATTCGACTCCGAACCGGACTGGATCATGTGCCGGGCTGGGATGAACGGATCCGAATGGAACTGGAAATGGCGCAGACCTCCCTGGAGTGGAACGCGGTATTGCCCTGGTTTCTCCTTGCCATCGATGATTCCCTGAGTGTTTTGGCGGAAGCCGCGACCCTGGCGCTGCCGGCGGGATTTCTCCGTCTTGGCAACCAGGGGGGGCTGTTCCGTTACGACAGCACCCGTGCCAATCCCTGGATCGGCTTGCAGCGCGACACCTACGAAAACCTCAATGCCCAAACCATGGACCGAGGAACGGTAACCCACTTTGCCCTTCTCGGGGCGACCATTCATTTGTTTCCCGTTCCCGACACCGCCACCAGTTTTCGTTTGATTCATTTCAAGTCGGGAGGATCCCTGGCGACCAACACCACGACCAACCCCTGGCTGGTCCACGCCCCGGAAGTATTGATCCACGAAGCCGCGGCCCGCGTCGATCCCAACCGCGCCGGATTGTGGCTGGAACTGGCGGAAAAGGAAAAAGCCCGCATCGGCATGCACGACGATCAACGCCACTTCGATGGCATGAACGTCCGCATCGTTGCCGAATGACCATCCCGGCAAACGCCCAGGCCAGGAAGATCCTTCCGTCTCCCTGGTCTGGTGCGTTCACCGCCTCATGATTCGAACTTCCTGGCAGGGTTCTTGTCATTTTTGTTAGAATCAGGAGGAAATTTCTTCAATTAATCATCATTTTAATTTTGGACATCATAATGTCAACACGGAATACAATTAATCGCAATAGAATTTATTGGATAATCACTTTCTTCTTGTCCTTGTTTCTTTTCCTCTTCGTCGCCGAGGTGATGATACGTTTTGCCGCGCCACAAAATCGTTCTGGTACATGGCTGGAACGCAACGAAAATGGATTGATGTTAAATCGGGCTTTCCATAATGCCCAACATCAGTTTGGCGACCGAACAGTCATCTACCATACCGGCCCCTTCGGCCTGAGAAGCAAGACGTTAGCACACAGTAACCGAAAAATCCTGGTGATTGGCGATTCATTTACCTTTGGCTGGCTACTCAATGAAGAAGATACCTATGTTCAGCATCTCCAAAATCGAGCAGATACTGAATATGGTCGGGGAGTCGTTCAATTCTTGAACGGCGGCGTGGGTGGGTCGGGAACAGATTCACATCTTGGTTTTGTTGAGACGTTCGGAGATATGATCAACCCTGATGCACTCATCGTCTACTTGAATGTTGATGATATAGGCCGCAGTTTTCGCAACAGGATGTATTTTCTTGCCGATACAGATGGGTTTGAACTGGTTCGATCAACCGTTGAAATATCATATTATGAGAAAATTAAGTCTATATTAAACAAAAGCACTGTTTATAGTGATGTACTACAATGGATATTGGAAAGGTCGCATGCTTTACAGTTCGTTCGCAATTTCCTTGTAACGTTCAATCAGAATGTCGCAGATCGAAAATCGGAAAGAATGGTTATTGGTGGTGCAGTCAACCGAATGGCCAATGTGACCCCCGCCGATGCAGTCCGCTTGGGACAGGCTTTGTTTATACGCCTGAAAAAATGGACCGATCAACGAAAGATTCCTCTGCTTGTATTAACCACCGGTTTTTTTAATCCAGAGGAGAGGATTGATGATCCTACTTATCATTTCTCTAATCAGTGCCATGACTTTTTCAAGTTATCAGGAATCGCTTATGGTGATCTGTATCCACTCGTTTTGGGAGCGGACGGCAAAGACGGCGTAATACTGAAAAAGCGAATGGAACATTTGATCATTCCGAATGAAACCCATCCCAACGAGAAAGGGGCGGCCACGGTTGCACTTGCCAGTTGGCCGTATGTCAAAGACCTGCTCCTCAGCATGCGCAACGACCAACACCAATTCAATGGCAAGAACGTCCGCACCGTTGCCGAATGACCGTCCCAAGTCAAAAGGGTCCTTCCCGCACTCCGGTCTGGTGCGTTTGTTTCCTCATGATTCGAACTTCCTGGCAGGGTTCTTGTCAAATTTGCTAGAATCAGGAGGAAATGACTCCAAATCATCCATTTTGTGACCGGCGATCCACACCAAGGAATCCCAATGCTCCTGCGCTTTTCAGTCACAAACCTGTTCTGCTTCGCCGACGAGGCGGAGTTGAACCTGGTGGCGACCAAGGATAAAAATCATCCCGAACATCTGTGCCCCGCCGACAAATTCAACGCCTTGCGGATTGCGGCGTTGTATGGCGCCAATGCCCACGGCAAATCACGGCTTGTCCAGGCGATGCAATGCGCCAAGACCATCATCACCAAGGGAACCACCGAACCTGGTCAGGCCATCCCCGTGACTCCCTTTCGCCTGGATGTTGACCTGCGACAAAAACCAACCCGGTTCGAATTTGTTTTTTCAACAAAAGAAACCATATATACCTACGGTTTCCAATGCGACGAAAAACAAATCTTTGAAGAATGGCTTTTTTCAAAACCCGCGAACCGACACGAAGTCAAATTGTTCGAACGCCGGGTCGATGGACAGGGGAATAGCGAATTCAACATTGGCAGGACCTTGCAACGCGGTAATACAAAGGGTCGGAGTTTCCTTAAATTTCTGACCCAGAGCGTCCGGGGAAACCAGTTGTTCCTCACAAGGGCAATCAACGATAATCTGGATTATCTATCCCCGGTCCATGACTGGTTCAATCATTCATTGAATATTTGGGAGGCTGGTGCGCCCATTCTTCCGGTCGCACTTCTTGCGTTGGAAAATGAACGCTTTCGAAATTTTGTCGGCGAGTCGATGAAGTCTTTCGATACGGGCATCAATGGTATTCATACGGAAGAAAGATCTGGAAAGCCATCACAAAAATTAGATTTTCTTCTACACACTTTCGAGTTCGGGAAAGATGTTGATCAGGAAGAAATAATACTCGAAGACAGTTCCGATCATGGGGGCTTGCTGCATTATTTTTCGAAGGACAAAATTCGATCGATAAGAATGCAAACACTCCATGAGGTCCCTGGTGACGATCCCGTGTTTTTTAAATTGAGTGATGAATCTGCCGGAACACGCCGTCTGATTCAATTGCTTCCCCTGCTGTTTGCAGAAGAAGCGATGGAAAACGTTTATGTCATCGACGAGTTGGACCGCACCCTCCACCCCAGCCTTTCCCGTGCATTCATTGAGCATTTTCTCAAGATCATCGGATGCGACAGGAATCAGCTAATCTTCACCACGCATGAAAGCAATCTTCTTGATCTTGACTTATTGCGCCGCGATGAGATATGGTTTGTCGAGAAAGATGCCAAGGGAAGATCACAACTCTATCCCTTGACCAGTTTTAAAGCCCGACCGGACATCAATATTGCCCGGGGTTACCTCCAGGGTCGGTTTGGCGCCATCCCTTTCATCGGTGACCCTTCCGCCCTGGGTTGGTAGACACACAAGGGATCGCTTTTTTGTGCCCAAATCACTGACATCAAGAAAAAGATTAAAGGGTCGGACCGGGTCGAGCACACGGGATTCACGACTCTTTGTCATTGCAACGGAAGGAAGTGAAACGGAACCATTGTATTTTAATTGTTTCAAGGAAAAATTTACAAATGGAAACAGAAAAATAAAGATTGCCATTCTTGGAGCCGGTGGCAAGCAGAGGTCTTCACCAAAACAGATACTTGGAAGAATCGATACCTACATCCAGAAGAACGACATAAAGAAAGATGATGAATTCTGGCTGGTACTGGATGCCGAGAGCAGAGGCGGAAACGATCTGGACAGTATTGCCACGGAAGCGAAGAGGAAAAAATATCGTCTTGCCATAAGCAATCCCAGTTTCGAGATCTGGCTGTTATGCCATCGTCAACGCCCACCCGGAGGACCGGTCGAACAACGCCATCTCGAAGACTCGTTGAGCAAAGCCCTTGGAAAATCCTATGAAAAGGGAAAAATAACGTGCGACGATTACATGAACGCAGTTGATAAGGCCATCGCCATAGCCAAAAAATCAGATCTTTGCCCCGACGCTGCCTGGCCCAAATCCACGGGCACCCATGTTTATCGAGTCATCGAGTCCATCAAGGCCTTCATCAACGCAACCACCGCATCCATCTGATCGGACCGCCTGATTAACTCCATGCGCACGAGGTACCAGATTTATTATTTCTGGAAAAGGAACCATGCAATTATCATTATCAATCGTCAATCAACCTATTGCCTATTTGGTGCTCAAGCATGAACGGAAGACCAGAAATACCAACTGAAATAAAACGTAAAGTTCTTGTCGAAGCTGGGCATCGGTGCGCAATTCCGACTTGTCGGCATATCGATGTAGATGTTCACCATATCGTGCCTTGGGAAAAATGCCAGAAGCATGAATATGAGAATCTGATTGCCCTCTGCCCAAATTGCCACCGTCGAGTACATAAGAATGAGATTGACAGAAAATCATTGGCCATTTACAAAAATAATCTCAGGAAAGCGCACGATAAATACTCGCAATTCGAAATTGACTTTCTTTACGAGACGTACTTAATCAGAGACAATAAAAACACTGGCATACAGTTTCCACCATACTTAATTTTACTGATTAAAAGGCTTCTTGAATCTGGTTTTCTGTCAAGGACTGTGACTCAAGGTGGTGTTTACCTGATGGAAATGAAGTCAAGCCCAGACATATACAGAATCACCAACATAGGAATAGACTTCATAGAATCATTTTCTAAAGACAATGAAAAAAATTTACCTTGATGTTTCCAGCGACTTGCACAGGTCAACCATTCCTGAGTCCCCTGCAAAAAGTCCGTAACTGATTGAAATTGCTAGACTTTATTTTCAGACTCGAAATGCGGATTTTCTGAACTATATCAATATGTTGTCCAAATTTTCCCCAGACTTTTTGCAGGAGACTCATTCCTGAATGCGCCCATTTTCTGCCATCGGGCCAGGCGGCTGCGCATCAACGCCTGGGTAACTATTCAGACCCCTCCCCGTATTAAAATTATTGAAAGAAAAAAGGGGTCTGGGAGATTTCCCCCAGGGTTTTGACTTTTCTTTTTGTTTTGACTTTGTTTTCACGCGCCATTTCACCCGAAGCGAATTTCCGCGTTTTTTGCGGAAATTCGCGCAAGACGCGCCCCCTTGCTCAAGTCTTTTCGCGGTTTTTGCGAAAAGACCAGGACACATTGCAAGTTTTCAGGCCTTTCAACACGCAAGGGGTTTGTCTTCCTTCGCAAAAACCGCGAAGAAGGGCAGGCCAAAGGGCGCGTCTATGCAAGATTCCCGCAAAAACCACGCGGGAATCTTGCTTCGGGTGAAATGGCGCGTGGAAAAACAAAGTCAAAAACAAAACCCTGGGGGCAATCCCCCAGACCCCTTTTTTCTTTCAATAATTTTAATACGGGAAGGGGTCTGAACGATTACACGCCTGGTCCGATGGTTCATCCATTGACACGTCCATCGTCGATCGTCGTTGTCCCCCAAGGATCACCATTCCGGCATCAACACATACACCACACAGGAGATCGTCCATGACCGTCGGACTGACGAAAGGGAATGCCATTTCCCTGATTGGATCACGTTTTGGCAATCGCAGCGACCTTGACACCATCATCGAGGATGAACTCAACCTGTCCCAGACCCAGGCGTTGGAAGGGGGAGATTTTCTTCCATGGTTTTTGATCCGCGAGGTCAAGACGACCGTTCGCGCCGGAACGACCCGGGTTTCCATGGATGCCCTGGGGGCGAGCGAACTGACCACCAATGGTTCCTTCTCCAGCGATACCGGCTGGACCAAAGGAACCGGTTGGACCATCTCGGGAGGCAAGGCCACCTCCGATGGTTCCCAATCAACCACTTCCGATCTGGAACAGGATATTTCGGTCACGCAGAACAGTTATTACACCCTGCGCTTCACCCTGTCGGCAATGACGGCGGGAACCCTTACCCCAAAAATCGCCGCCACCTCCGGAACCACTCGCTCCGGCAATGGTCATTATGAAGAAAGAATCATGGCCGGGGCGGGAACCACCCCGCGGCTCGAATTCTCCGCCGATGCCGATTTTATCGGATCCATCGACAATGTGTCGGTCTGGGGAGAGGGAGACGCCAAACTGTTGCGGGTCTATGAACACGGCGGCATCTACTGGGGCGCTTCCGGCAGTACCGCGCCAACCGCCGAACTCCTGCGCGGCACCTACAAATACCTGTGGAGCAAACTCAATACCGAAAGCGCCGGAACGCCAACCCACTACGCCATCCGCGGACGCGATCTGATCCTCTATCCCGTGCCATCCGCCGATTTTGAATTGTTCAGCGTCGGCTACCATCGCGAAGCCCCCTTCTCGACCCTGGCCACCGGAAACTCCAACGCCTGGCTCCGCCATGCCGCCGACTGGTTCATCGCCGAGGCCTCCTTTCGCGTCGCCTATCATCTCAAGGACAACGAAAGTCTGCAAAAATTTCAACAGGAAGCCGCCCTCGCCAAGGCCCGGGTGATGCTCGCCCATCGCGCCAACGCTCATCCCACCGAAATGAGCAACACCGGAGGTGCCGCCTGATGTGGTGCCGTTACGTCTACAAAGCCGCCGCCACCAAAGCCAATATTCTTTCCGACGTGGTCAAACTGCTGACTGGCGAAACCTCGCTTGCCAACCTGTCGAGCGATTGCGATACCGCCGCCTCGCAACTGGTGACGACCGTCGCCGCCGGCTGGAGCCTTCACGACAACGCCGCCGGCACCAATGCCAAATGCCTCAAGGCCCCCTTCGCCGACGATGCCGCCACCTGCAAATACCTGGTGCTCGATACCAATACCACCGGATACATCTTTGGCAAGGTTTACGAAACCTGGAATGCCACTGCCCATACCGGCACCAATCTGGCCTACTATTCCGACAACACCACCTACTGCCAGAGGATCAGCACATCGAGCGCCAAGATCTACCTGTCATCGTCGGCACGGCATGCCCTCCTGTTTTCCAACATGGCCGGAACCCTCGGCAGTTCGACCGGTAACTCTCCCAGCGGTCTTCTCGAACGCAGCCGAACCATGGCCTGGGATACCGTCGCGGCAGGATATCCCCCCTGTTCATTCGTCAACTTCAGTCTTGCCAACGGCTCCGGCGATCTCTATCCGCCGCGGATCAAACGCCGTTCCACCACCGACGGCACCGGGGCTTCGGCCATCTCGACCCTGGCCAGCACCTGTGTCAGTTATGTCGGCGCGTTCAGCGAAACAGGACTTATCACCGATGGCCAGGGGGGTGAATACATTCCACTCCTGCCGTTGATCATGACCCGGTGGAACCGGGGAACCACCGCGTTTCCCGGCATTTTCGGCAATTTTTCCGCGCTCTGCGACGTATGGATGATCCCGACCGGGGTGTTCGCCGTATTCGACGAATTCCTCGCCGGCGGCAACACCTACATCGCTTTGAGCAACAGCATCGGGGTCAAATATTGTACAAGGAAAGCCTGATGTACTGTAAATATGCCTACAATCCCGGAGCCACCTACGCCAATTTTGTCGCCGACATGGTCAAGCTCCTGACCGGCGAGGCAAATCTTGCCAACCTGTCATCCCAATGCAATGTCGCCCGATCGGAACTCGTCACCACCATCCCCGCCGGATGGAGCGTTCACGATGCCCAGCCGGGCGGCGACTATCAGGTGCTGAAAGCCCCCTGGGCCGACAACGCCGGAACCAAATATGCCAAAGTCGGCTCCCTCCTCGATTCGGGCGCATCGATCAACATTTGCCACGGATACGAAACCTGGGATGCATCAACCCATGCGGGAACCGGACTGGCCTATCTCTCCGGCACAGGCATCTACGCCCAACGATTCGACCCCAACGGCAGCGGCATTCTATACCTTTTCGCCAGCGCCCGCTTCATGATGATGTTGGGGATCACCGCCTCGGGTCTGGTCGGCGGCAGCACCTTTTCGGGTCCGTCGGGTCTGTTCGAACATACCCGCGCCATGCCCTGGTGCAGCGCCGCCAACGCCGTCGGTCCCTGGGGCTGGACCAATCTGGCCTGGTATGGCAGCTACGATACCGGCTTCAGCCCCATCCGATGCAAACGCCGCTCCACGGGACTCCTGGAAACCGGTTGCGCCCTCGCCCTTGGCGTTCCCGGTGGTCACGGCATCGCCGATTCCCTCAATACCGGCACCTGTGAACACTCCCTCGTCGATTCGGCCACCATGGCGGTGGTGATGTACCCCTTGATCCTGACCGGCATCGAATGGGATCAAGCCTCCAATGGCGGCGTTTCCGGTTACCACGGCAACCTGTCCAGCGTCTGCGATGTCTGGGGGGTGCAATCGGGAAGCCTGTGCCTGGGAGATACCCTGACCTGGAACGGACGTACCTACATGGCCCTGTTGAATGCCTCCAGCGTCAACATTCTTGCCCGAAAGGAATAACCCCCATGCCCTATTACGGCATCATCTCCTCCCTGCCCGACATCCCTGCGGCAACATTCACCCTGGTCGGCGACGCCATTCCCATCGAGGGCAGTCCCGCGGGGATTGTCGGATGTTATTCGGCGGAAACCCGATGGAGTTCGCAACTTTAATTCCAGGAGCTTTCACCATGCCCCTCTTCACCGTCACACAACTGGACCAGTTCGGCATCATCAGCGACAAACCCGCCCACACCCTCCCGCCGAACGCCTTCTCTTCGGGCATCAACGTCAAGTTCACCGGAGGGGCCGCCCGCAAGGTGCAAGGATACAAAGCGGTCCTGGGCACCCTCGGTACCGCCCCGAATTTTCTGCGCACCATGTACGATCAACTCTGTTATTGCGGTACCGCCGCAGTCTTCACCGTCAAGGACGGCACCCATCACGAAGTGACCCGTACCGCGACCGGCGCCGACATGGTCTACGACGGATCCATGACCGACTATGATGCCACCAAACCCTGGTGGACCCTGGGCACGGGTTGGTCCATCAACACCGGAACCGACAAGGCCCAGTGCAACGGCTCGCAAACCGGCGCCAGCGCCCTGTCGCAGAATGTCAACATCAAGGAAGGACGGTCCTATACGGTATCGTTCACCATTTCCGGCTATTCCGCCGGCACCCTGACCCCCAAGGTGGGGGGAATCGCCGGAACCGCCCGCAACGCCAACGGAACCTTCACCGAAACCATCTCCGCCACCTCGATCACCAATCCCCTGCTCACCCTCGAAGCCAACGCCGACTTCGTCGGTGATGTCACCGCCATTGGCTGCACCCAAACCCAGAGCGCCTACAACGCCGAACCCAACCTGGGATGGAACGGCGATGCCCTCGGCGGGGTCGGCTATCTCAACAACGGCATCGATGCCCCGCAAATGTGGAATCCCCTGTCCCACACCACCCGCCTGGCCAATCTTGCCAACTGGCCTGCGGGCATGACCATTCGCAGCCTGCGGTTTTTCAAGTCGTTCCTCATCGGTATTTTTCCCACCAAGGGGGGAATCGCCTTTCCCCAGGTCATCCGCTGGAGCCATCCCACCGAGCCGGGGCAGGTCCCTGAAACCTGGGATGTGGGCGATGCCACCAGACTGGCCGGAGAAACGGTCATCGACGAAACAGGATCGGCCCTGGTCGAAGGAATGCCGCTGCGCGACCAGTTCATCGCCTACAAGGATGACCAGATCTGGTCCCTGACCTATGTCGGCCCCCCCTATGTCTGGAAAGTCGCCCCCGTGGTCAAATCGGTGGGACTCCTCGCCGCCAACTGCGTCGCCATGGTCGAGGGACAACATTATTGCATGAGCCGCGACGACATCTACATGTTCGACGGCCACAACGCCCAAAGCCTCCTCACCGGACGCAACCGCGCCTGGCTCGAACAACAAATCGACCCCGATAACGGCCAACGCGCCTTCGTCAGCGTCAACCGCAGCGAACGCGAGGTCTGGTTCTGCTTCCCCGAACGCGCCTCCTCCTGGTGCTCGCTCGCCCTCACCTACAACTACGCCCACAACACCTGGGGCATCCGTGACCTGCCCAACGTGTCGTCGATGTCGGAAGTGTGACCCGCGATCGATAACCCACTTCAACACACAAACAGAACAGGACTGGTTATTGCAAGGATTCCCTTGACACGTCATGAAATCCTTTGACGCGAACATGATCCGCCTGTAGGATTTTGCTAAATCGTATCTAAATCGTATCTAAATCGTGTCTAAATCGTTTCATGAGGGGATCGTTTCTCATGCCTTCATCCTCCACAAAAATCGGTTTCTTTTCCGGAAACGTTTCCGAAAACGGGCAGGAAACAAGGTATCGTGACGGTCCGATCATCAGCCGGTCCATGATTCAACGGTTTCTCCAAACGCATTTTGAGAAAGACCAACCCGATCTTTTCCAAAGCAGAGGGTATGTTCAAAGCGGCAAGGAAATCAGTGCGGAAGAAATGGATCGCCGCACCATGGACATCCTTGATCAATGGTAGATCAGGATTCCCGCCGTACCCACATCATCTCCCGGCTTCAAACTCCGGTCGTCCAGGAAGCTCTGGCCGATCTGGTCGATGATTATTGGGATCGGTTTCAGGTCGTTTTCCGTATCGCCACCGCAGAAAAAAATGGGGTTCGTCCCGCAAATGTTGCCAATGAAATGTTTTCCTGCCTGCATCACATTGCACGTGGGTTGACCTGTGGCACCACAGCAGACGATTCCGTCGCCGAAATTCGCAAAGCCTACGAATCCCATATCAAGCGCGCCACCCTGGATTCCTACAAAATCGCCATCAACAGCATCCTTGAGGAAGACGAGGTTCTCGCGGGCCTTCTGGATTATATCCTTCTGGCCGACGAAGTGGTTGCCGACTTCAAGGACAAGGTCGAAAACATCAAAAACATTCATCGGCTCAAACAGGATTGCAAGACAGCCTATGTCAAGGCCAAGGAATTCGAAGCTGCGGCCCGATGGTCCGAAGCGATCAGGACGTACCACGACACCCTGGATATTGCAAAGGATCTCAGAAAATCACTGCAAACACTCCAGGAAGATCCTATCACCATCGCATTCCTGGCGCGTGAGGGAAGGCGACGTCAAGAACGCACTGAAGACAGGAAGCACGATTTTCGCAAGGGTATGATCATCGCCATTCTCGCATCCGCCATCACAGCCGTCTCCACCCTGCTGATTCGCATTTATCTGCCCCAGTATTTGCCCTGATTCGCACGAACATCGGGCCACATCCGTTGTTCCCTCCCCGGGAGCCAAGGCGCTCCTCATCGTCCGTCATCACCGTATCCGAATCACCCCTGGGCCACCATGGGGCGATCCGTTCATCGATAAAAAAGAATCTGGAGGACTCGCTTGGGAGCCATTGACTTCACCGTTGCCGCCTGGGGTCAGGCGGTCGATGTGGCGGGACCGGGAGGTTGCCTGTGCGGCGGATGCGCCGTGGCGGTCGATGGGGAAGGCAATCTTTATGTCTCCAGAGTGGTTCAGGGGGGGGCCATCCATGTCGCCCAATCCACCGATCGGGGGGCCTCGTGGAATGATGTCCCGGTGGTTGCCGGAGGGGTGGAATTCTATCGCCATGCCTCGGCGCTCCTCGTCGATGCCGCAGGAACAGTCCATCTGTTCTACGTCGATGCCGACCATGCCCCCCGGCATGCCCGCTCGTTCGACGAAGGGGACACCTGGTCGATCCAGTCTCCCGCCCCGACCCTGGGTCCCTGTTCCCGTCAAATTGATGCCGTCACCGACCGCGCCGCCATCCGGTTATACCTCCTGCTGCGTGACGATGACATGGGTACCCTTTTTCTTGTTCGTTCCCCCGATGGCGGGTCCACCTGGGCCACGCCGGTGCAGGTGGCAACCCCCCTGCCCCATCTTGGCTGGGCCGTCCATCTGCGATTGGCCATCGACGGCAGGGGAACCCTCCATATCCTGGCGGAGGCGATCATCGCCGATCAGCGGCAAACCTTCCTGACCCACTCCCGCGATGACGGCGCCACCTGGGACCCCTGGGATCAATCCTGGAATCCCGGACAGGCGGTCGCGGCCAGTCTGATCGCCTCGGGCCATGGCCATCTGGTCATCGCCTGCGTCAACGGCCAAACCCTCACTGCCCTGCTTTCGAACAATGGCGGCAAAACATGGCAATCCCGCACCATCCTGGCCGCCCCCTTCGTGTTCGACCTCTGGTCCCCCCCGGGATTGCTCAAGGACCCCAACGGCAATCTTCATCTGTTCGTCTATCTGGGCGAACTGCACACCATCCGCCACATCCATTCCCGCGACAATGGCAACACCTGGAGCCAAGGGGAAGACATCTTCACCGCCACCCTTTGGAAAACACCCGCCGATATTCAACCCCTCTGGGCCAATGGTCGAATTGCCGTCGTCGCATCCCTCGGAATCAGCGCCACGGTGGGCAAGGTGCGTTTTATCAGTGGCGATACCCTGGTCATTCACCATGCCCCGCGGCTCAACCGAATCGAACCCGACCACATCGCCGCCGGCGTCGGCAACCATTTCTACCTGATGGATGCCGGTGAAACAGGCAATGGGACCTCCATCGCTTCAGTGCTGGAACGGACCGGCCTGACCCCCGAAGGACCCGAAGAAATCATCACCGTCCTTGAAGTCTGGCCCGACTGCTCGATGAATACCGAAGTCACCCTGCAAATGGGTACCCAGATGACCCTCGACGAGGCGGTCACCTGGCATCCACCCGTCGTCCTCAACCCCTTTACCGCCGATCATGCCCCGGTTCGGGTAACCGGACGGTATATCGCCATCCGTTTCATCATCGACCTCGACTGCGCCTGGGCCATGCATGGATATACGTTGGTCTATGAAAAGTGCGGTCGCCACTGAGAATAAACGTCCTGGGGCTTTGCCCCAGACCCCACCGGGAAGGGGTTTCCCCTTCCCGGACCCATCCATAATATTTTTTCGGAGACTTTTGATCATGGGATCCATCGATTTTTCGGCCTACGGCAGCGGCGATCGTTACCGACGCACCGAACCCGATCTGCTCATGGCCTCGCCGACCGATCAGAAAATCTATCTTTGCGATGCCGGCGAAACCGCCGACGGCACCCCCCTGACCGCCACCCTGACCCGCGACAGCCTCCCCATCGGCGGGATGGGACCGGGCCAGTATCAGTTGAACGATCTGTGGCCGGAACTCGAAGCGAGCGGAGCGATCGCAATCCAACTGGGATTCCAGAAGAAACTGGGAGACGCCATCACCTGGAAATCGGCCCACGAGTTCAATCCCGCCACCCATGCCCATTTCGCCGAGGCCTGTCAGAACAGCACCGATCTTGCCGTGACCGGTCGATTCATCAGCATCCGCTTTCAAAGCACCACCGACCTGTCCTGGAATCTTCTGGGCTATGCCCTGGAATTCGAACCTCAAGGAAAATATTGATGAAGACCGCCAACCTTGGCGCCGTCTATGGCGTCAACCTTCCTCCCAGTCAACCCGAACACCTCGCTTCCTGGGCCTACCAGGAACTCAACCGCATCGCCAACGCCGCCCGCGAAGCCAAAACAATCACCAAACTTGTCGTTTTGCACGAGGAACCAGGCAAATGCGAAGACGGCAATCTGGTCTGCGCCGACGGCACCCATTGGAATCCCGGCTCTGGAGCCGGTTTTTACGGTCGCATCAACGGCCAATGGATCAAACTGTAATCAGGGAGAACCCATCACATGCCCAAAAACATCCTGACCCGTGGTCCCTCGAATCCACAAAGAGGCAAGGAAACCCGTGATGGCATGACGAAACTAAAGGATGCCATCGATTCCTACTGGAACAAGAGCCAGGACGAGGAAGGCCGGACCTTGTACAACCGCCATCTAGCAGCCCAGGCGCAACTGGAACATCTGGAAACCCTGAAATCGCTGGGGAAGCTGGGCAACGACGGTCAATCCTCCGCGGCACGGGAACAAGATTTCAACCAAATCCGGCAACAGTTGCAAAACGAAGCCGCAACCACCCGGCAAACGCTGGAACAGAGACTTGGCGACGACCCCGACGCCCGTTCGTTGCTGTTCCATGAGGTCCGATACGGGGGCAGCGGCGCCTACAAGACACTGGCCGGGGAATTGGGTGTGTCGAACCTTCCCGGAGACACCCCGGAATGGGAAGGCTCCTACGACAAGACCGCCCGGCAGGCGCAGGATCTTCTGGGTCATCGACTGGCGGCGCCCGGAGAAGAAATGCGCCGCAACAGTATCCCATCCCCTGCCACCGGCCCGATTGACAATGCTTCGACCCTGCCGGTGCCATCCTTCGCTCCGTCCTCCGCCTCTTCCGCCGTTGTGTCCGACACGGTCGATCATGACCTGATGCAAAGGGCGTTGCGTGCCGAAATGGCGCAGCAGTTTCAGGATTCGCGGCAGGCCCTCGGTACCCAACTAAACACACAGGCCGATGCCCAACGCCTGGCGTTTTCACAGGAAATGCTGCCGCAACTGTCGGGAGAGGCGGTCATGATGGGCCATTTTGGCTCATCGCGTCAGGGCATCGCCGAAGGGATCGCCCGGGGGCGTCTGGAAGCGCAACTGGCCTCGGAACAATCCGCGGCGATTGCCAACCTGGAATCGGGAATCGCCAGCATGCAGAATCAATGGGGGCTGGAACAGATGGGAGCGACACATCAGTTGGCCCTTCAGGACCGGGCCAGTCAGCAGTCCCTGAACGAAATCGGTCTGCGTGCCCAAACCGACGTCGCGGTGGCCCGGCAAAAAGGATTGGTGGACATGGACATCGCCCGCCTTCAAAGTGGCCTGAACCTGGATCTCGCCCGGCAACAATTCCAGATGAACCAGGAATCCGCCAGCCAACAGGGGGCCATGCAACAGGCGCTGGCCCAGCAACAGACCGCTCAGGCGTGGGAACTGGAAAAGTGGCGGCGGGAAGAGGAACTCAAGGAAAAACAATGGTCCTTCGACCGTCAGGAGGAACAACAGGTACGCCTGAAATCGCTTGATTCGGAACAGGCGATGGCCCTGGAACAATTCCGCGCCAACCAGTCTCTTCAACAAGCCACGACCCTGGAAAAACTTCGCGCCGAGCAAGCCCTCGGGCAGGCCACGACCCTGGAAGAGATCCGCGGACGCCAGGCCCAGGAACAAACCCGGCTCCAGGCAGAAATGGACATGAAAAAAACCCAGATGGCCGGCGCCATCGACCTGTTCGGCGACATGGCCAAGGTTGGGGTCCTGGAAACCAAGGCAACCCCCGAAAGCCAACGTGCCGCCATCGTCCGCAAGGAACTGGGATTGCCCCAGTTTCAACCCGCAACCCTCGCCACCACCAAACTCAACCCCTACAAAAAAGTCGTCCCCTCCATCGAAGACGCCACCCACAACATTCAAGCAAGACTGGCCTCGGTACGCCGCTCCTGACCCAGGCAACCCTGGAACCGTATACCTCCTGGAAAACATTGAGGAACAAAATCAGGGGACATGATCCGGGTTCGAGATTTACCAATTTTCAGATTCGTATCATGTCCCCAAACGGTTTGAGCGTGTTGCGGCTGGCTCCGGTCCGCCGGCCAGGGAGCGGGTTCAGGCAGTCTCCATGGCCAAGAAGGAAAACCATTCCCTTCGGTCAATCCACTGGATGGAGTCCGGAAGGTTGAGATCGCCGAGTTCTTTCATCATGATGCCATGTATAATGGAATCATGTTTTCTGTTGAATACAGAAAACATTTCCGCCAAAATGGGTTGAAAGGAAAAACTGTGTCACATCCCTCCTAAGAATCGGACGGCAAATTGTCAAAATCCACGTCGGAGATCACAACCCTTGCTCAAGGAAAACAGGATGCTCTTCAACATCTCTATAATTTACAAGACCCGACCCATCAACGGCGTACAACGACTCCATGGAATCATGTCATGATGCAAGACTTGACCCCTCCATGTGCTGAAACAGGGGAAACTATTGAAAGGCAGGAAATAAATCGGCATCGCCCGTGGGAAACAAAAAAAGGTGACAAATCTTTCTGGGATCGTTTCTGATGGAACCCCCCATCATTGTAAACGAGGATGGCGATCTTTCATTTTACAAAACCGTCAAGGATGCAGAATGTTCCATAGAAGGCGTTGATGTTGAAGATGGCGTCTATCAGGGGTTTGATAAAAACGGGACAATCCTCAATCGTAACCGTTCAGACCCCCTCTCCCTCCGGAAGAGGGTCGGGGTGAGGGGAAACAGAAACTCCATCATTCAAAGGGCTGTGGTGATCCTTGAAGAGCCATTCCAATTGCTTGATTTCGTGACGAGATCTTTCTATGGAATTACCGTTGATCAAAGCGCCGGTTCCCTCACCCCTGCCCCTCTCCCAGAGGGAGAGGGGAAAAAATCCAGGGGGGGTCTGAACGGTTACCCTCAATCTCATTGCCAAGAATGTCAGAAGGAAAAAAGTGCCATGGCTGTTTGGGATGGAGATCATTGATATTGGGACAGTCGAAATCAGAGACGGAACCGAGAAGAATCCGGAAATGTTAAAGACGTTATTGAGAAACCATATCTCATCATTTATAGAAAGAAAAAACATGAACGAGAAGGTGCTGGACGACAATTTGGAATCACTCCTGGCCCAAGCCATCGACCTTAGTGGCTATACGTAGAAACAAGTGGGATCAGGTCTTGCATTGCGACATCTCTAAGAAAAGAACACATCCAAAGGGTGAAGTTTCAATGGCATTTGCCCGATTCATGAAAATTTGGGTTCTGCCGACCAACGAAGCTGCACTTTTTTCTCTGATGTTCGTGAACATCCGTCTCAGTGTCCAGCGAAATTCATCGCCCCTGCGACTACATTGTATATCATAATTCTATTCGAGGTGATGGGGCCTTGAACAAGGACAGGCAAGAGGTTTGATCCGGAACCATCGCCCCCGTTTGGGGGGCATTCCGCTATCGAAACCTCAACGGCGGTTCTTTCCGCGGCTGGCTTTCTGCTTGGCCCTCTTCGCCTTGGTGTTGGCCGGTTTTTCTCCCCCTCAATCGGCAAGTTCGTAAGCCGTGCTTCGCCCGCCACTGGCCATTTTGCGTAGAACTCCAAGCGCAATCAATTCATTGATATCGCGCAGCGCCGTATCGGACGAGCACTTGGCGATGGCGGCCCATTTGCTGCTGGTGAGCTTCCCCTGAAAGCCATCGAGCAACCGGTTGAGCAACTTCACCTGCCGCTCGTTCAACGGCATGGTCGCCCAACGCTGCCAGAAACGCGCCTTGACCAAGACGGCGTCGAGCATATGCTGGGCGCTCTCCACGGCTCGGAGCAGCGCCCCAAAGAACCACGCCAGCCACTTGGTGACATCCAGCGTCCCTTTCTGGGTCTGCTCCAGGATGTCGTAGTAGGCCTTGCGCTCACGCTGGACCTGCGCCGACAGGCTGTAGAACCTCTGAGGACTGCCATCGGCGCGAGCCAGGAACAGATCGCCCACCGCCCGGGCTATGCGGCCATTGCCATCCTCGAAGGGGTGTAACGTCACAAACCACAAATGCGCCAGTCCTGCCTTGATCAAAGCGGGTTCTGGTGTGTCGGCATTCGCCCAGGCCAGGAAGTTGGCGACATCGACCTCCAGTCGAGCAGCCGGTGGCGCCTCATAATGGACAAGTTGCCGATGAACCGGCCCCGAGACCACTTGCATCGGGCCGCTGCCATCGTCGCGCCACGTTCCGACACAAATCCTGGACAGCCCACTGTACCCGGTGGGAAACAGGGCCGCGTGCCAGCCAAACAACCGCTCGGAGGTGAGCGGTGCCGCGCATCGGGCCGTAGCGTCAAGCACCATTTCGACCACCCCCTCGACGTGCCGGTCGACCGGTGCCAGGGCGCCGATGTCCACACCGAGGCGGCGGGCAATGGAGGAACGCACCGAATCGACGTCGAGCCGTTCGCCCTCGATCTCGCTGGTTTTGACCACATCCTCGGTCAACGCGGTCAGGCTGGCTTGGTTGCGTAGCGGCATGCCGATATCGGCCAGCCTGCCCAACAGCAACCCCTGGGCGCGGCTCACCTCGCCCAACGGCTTCACCAGCGAGGCAAGGTCGTAGCGCATGGTCGGCCAGTCGGCCAGTTGCCAGATATACCGTGCATCTTGGTTGTTCATGCGGCGAGTGTGGCATGCATGCGGCGCGAGGGCAAGCTATTCGACGCATCATGCGCGGCGAATGGCCGGGCGATTCTCCGCAGCTATTGCTATTCGCCTGAAAGCAGGAGAGGATGAGCAGTGGTTGCCCGTTCGACGCCGGGTTCCCTCGCCCCCTGATTGGTGCGAAGAGGGATCGAAATGGTCGCGAGGTTGGTGTGCGTGCAACATGTTTATTTTATTTGCGAAATCTGGGTCAAAATGGTGCGAGGTCGGATTGGGCATCCGTCCTCGGCCACAGAGAAAGAGAGAGGGGTTCGGGCCGGTTTTGGCCCGGTTGGGCGGGGGGCCGACCTCGCGGGAGGTGAACTCTGTTTTGGCCGTCGCCGTAACCATTGTAAGCGCCGAACGAACCCCATCAGCAAAGTGACTTGCTTTTTTCTGAATTTTTGCAGTTCCAGGGAAGGAGGGCTGCAAACTCTTCCACCGTGGTTGCATTGGGAATCGCACTGAAGACCTTGCGAAGGTAGGCGTAAGGTTCCAAACCTGATGCCTTAGCCGTTTCGATCAATCTGTAGAGGTTGGCGGAAGCCTTGGCTCCTGCGACAGAATTGGAGAAGAGCCAGCCCTTGCGACCGATCGCGAACGGGCGTATGGCGTTTTCCACGGAGTTGTTGTCGATTTTCAATCGGCCATCTTCGATATGCCAGATGAGACTTGGATTAACTTTGCTCAAGTCGGAAAAGAAGTTGATATACTGCCCCCGGATCTCCTGCCCCGGAAAAGAAATTGATACACTGTCCCCGGATCTCCAAAAAGACCTCTTTCAAATCATGCGGTGGACGCATCATGGCAAACCTGCCGCATGGCGAATCAACGCCCCCAAACTTTTAATCTCCATCCCCCCGGGAAATTCAAAACGGATCTGGTTCGGCAACTGGATCACAACGTCGCTCAGGGATTCATGACCTGCATCTCCAGATCCATCATGCCCTTGATGCATGACCCGTAAAGAACGAAATGTGGGGAAGATCGGCGTGGTTGTGGTCGGGAGCATCCCCCTTTTCCGAAACCAACTTCGCCAGCGGTAAAGGTCCTGTGGTTCCAAGCCGTGTTCCAGGGCATAATCCTTCACACCCCCATTGGCGGAAACTTCACACTGCCGAATGTGCCTGATCCAAAAACTTTGCAGGGAGGTCAATCCCTCCCCATCCATTGCGTTTGTATCCATATCCTGCTCCTTGATGTTGGAAATCTTGGATCAGGATCGCAGATAGAAAAAACGATGGGAACCCTGGGGTTCGTTCGGCGCTTACGATAGAAAAAACGATGGGAACCCTGGGGTTCGTTCGGCGCTTACGCATGATCGGGCGATCCATGCGCTTCTGTCAGAACTGAACCAGATCCAGTTCTGCCACCCTGAGACGGGAGATAAATTGATTTACGAATTGGTGTAATATTCGTCGGAAAAGTGCCAACTGGAAAGAACGAGGGATCAGGAAGTCTGAAATTGCGATGGTCCGTGGAGGTCAATTTGATGTTCATTAAGGAAATCATGAAGATGAACATTTTGAAAGGCCGCACTCCAGAAATGGTGCGCAAGGAGATAGGCGTCCATCTGCTGACGTACAACCTGATTCGGACTGTCATGGCTCAAGCCGCCAACCGGGTGGGAATCATGCCCATCAGAATCAGCTTCAAAGGAGCGTTGCAACAAATGGACGCCTTTGCGCACCGGATCGCCATCGCCACCGGCGACCAACAAGCCCGTCTTGTGGACGAACTGTTGCGCGCCATTGCGTACCATCGAATCGGCAATCGGCCTGGACGCGCGGAACCACGAGCCGTGAAACGCCGACCAAAGGCTTTTCGACGTCTCAGTCAACCAAGGGCAGAAGCCAGATTTTCCCTGGAGAAATATGATGTTGCGGCCATCTAAGCGCCATTGGACTCAAGGCGACTTTTATAATTTATTTCATGGCCAAAGGTGCGAATTCGCTCCCGCTCCCCACTGGAAAAGTGGTCGGCTGCGGCGATCAATTTTTGCAGGGGGGTGGTGGCCCGATGATGTTTTGCGGCCAGGTTGAGCCAATGATCGGCTTTGTCATCGGTTCTGGAATATCCATCCGGGCGCAGAGTGGCGACATGCCCGGAATCGGATAGCCACTCACAAAAATGTCTTGAATGCAGAGAATGATAGCTGGTAGCCTTTTCTTGGCCATTTTTTGTGTTTTTCCTTATGCAACAATCAATTTTCCATTGTTCCTCATCGTTCCTGTATGCAGAAAATTCTTCACCACGTTCCAGAAGTTTGCCAACATCGTGGAGCAGAGCGCCAAGTATCACATGGTCAAGGTTGTTCATAAGCTAGATCCAGAGAATATTTTAATAATCTAATATTGTATAAATAACATAGGACAAATTATTTGTCAATGTATTTTCTTAAGTAATTAATGCCCCTTTGGGGTAAGGTCCCGGGAATTCAGAGGAAGAACGAGGATGGACGGTCTTGGCCGTGACTCCGGCCATTTTGCAAGGAATGATGCGTATCTTGTGCCACACCAAGAAATATGATCTTTCATCTTTTTGATCATAAAGTGAATATAGCATGGCCCGTCAAACTTGGATTAGAATCGCAGATTGGGTTGTGCTATCGTGGAGACGGGAGGATTTGGACAATAACGATGATCGATCATGGTGGATGGGGGCAAAAACGATGGCCGGCGATCTCCTGAGACGTTTTCATCATTTTGTCCGTTCCTTTTTTCACCCGCGCAGGATGAGCGGGAAACCCGCGATTCAAACGCCAGGTTTCCTGGCGCTTGAATCGCGGCTCATGTTCGATGCCTCGCCCTTTCTTGTCGCGCATGATGGAATTTTCCTCGGGGAAAATCCGGGTGATTCACCGTCGAACGATCATTCGGAAAACAATGGCGATCGTCTTCCATTTCCGCCGGATTCCTCCCCTCGTGCCCCGCTGACAACGCAATCCAGGCCCACTCCCGAGGAGGTCGTATTCGTCGATTCCTCGGTCTCGATCCCCGCTTCCTGGCTCGAAAAGGAACAAGCCGCCGTGGTCACCCTGACATCGGGAAAGGATGGCCTGGCGGAAATGACCCGTTATCTGGCGGACCGGGAGGGAATCCAGACCATTCATGTCTTTTCTCATGGGGAACCGGGGGCCATCGAATTGGGGACGACCCGGCTTTCCCGGGAAAACCTCGATGCCCGTGCGGCGGAAATCGGTTCATGGAAAGACGCCCTGACTGCGGACGGTGACATCCTTCTGTATGGATGCAATGTCGGTCAGTCCCAGGAGGGAATGATGTTTCTTTCTCGACTGTCCACGTTGACGGGAGCCGATGTCGCCGCATCGACCGATCTGACCGGATCGGCCAATCGGGGTGGAAACTGGACCTTGGAAGCGACCACGGGCGTCATCGACGCAAACGTGGCCGTGGATGCCAGGGTCGGAACGTTCTTTGACGGCACCCTGGCGACGATCACCGTCACCAGCAACCTTGACAGTGGTGATTTCGATGGCACGGTCGGCGGTGTGACCCAGGTAACGCTGCGCGAGGCCCTTTCCAATGCCAACAACGACAACAATTCCGCCGATTCCGCCGCCAATGCGGGTTCGGGAACCGATACCATCACCTTCGATCCCTCCCTGAGTGGTACGACAATCACCCTGTCCGGGTCTCAACTGACCATCAGTTCATCCCTTACGATCGATGGCGACCTTGATGATGACGGCACTCCGGACATCACCATCGATGGCAATGGAGATTCCAGGATTATCTCCGTCAGTTCAGGGACTACGGTATCATTGCATGGACTCATTCTGACCCATGGGGACATTGGTTCCAATAATGGCGGGGCCATCAGAAATCTGGGAGACCTGTCCATCTTCGATTGCACCATCACCGACAATGCCGGTGATCTTGGCGCCGGCATTTATAACAATGGCGGTACCCTTCTTCTTCAGGACAGCACCGTTTCGCTCAATACCGGAGTCGGCGATGGCGCCGGAATCTACAATAATGCCGGAACCCTGACCATCACCGACAGCACCATCTCCCAGAACAGTCTTGGAAACGACCAGGGAGCCGGAGTTTACAGCAAGGATGGAATCCTGACGATCAGTGGTTCGACCTTTTCCGATAACACCACGAATTCCTACGGTGGTGGTCTCTATATCGATAATTCCACGACCACTATTACCACGACCACATTTACAGGCAACGAGGCAAGTCGGGGGGGCGGCATGTACATCAACGACAATAATCCCGTCGATCTTGTTTCCGTGACCATGACTGGAAATACCGCCAGTCTCTATGGTGGCGGCATCTACAATCTTGGAACCGATCTTGGTCTGACCGGAAGCACGATTACCGGTAATTTTGCCTCCTCCGGTACAGCGATCTACACTGCGAGCGGGGCACAAACGGAATCAACCACCAGTACTGTCGATGACGTTGCCGGATCCGGAACCTTTACCGGCTCCTGGACCCCCATTCTTGATCTGGATGATTCATCCACCGCCGACAACCATTTTTCCGCCACCTTTACCGAAGGGGCTTCGGCCATCAACGTCACCGATACCGACGTTGTCATCACCGATCCCGATTCCACCAACCTTGCTTCCGTCACCCTCATTCTGACCAATCGTCCCGATACCACCGCCGAGACCCTGTCCGTCAACGGATCCCTGCCTGGTGGCATCACGGTTTCCGATCCCTATGACAACGCCGACGGTCAAATGATATTGAGCGGTGTTGCCACCATCGCCGATTATCAGACGGCCCTGACCCAGATTGTTTACAATAATTCAAACAACCACCCCGATACCACCAACCGCCTGGTCACCATCAGCGTCAGCGATGGAGTCAATTCGAGTGCCACGGCCCAATGCACCATCGCCATCGTTCGGACCAACGATGCCCCATCCTTTTCCGGACTCGGAGCGACGTTGTCCACTGCGGAGGAGGCTCAGGGGGTGGTGATCGATGGTGATGCCACGGTCAGCGATGCGGAGTTGGATCTGGGCACCTTCAATGGCGCCACCCTCCGTTTGGAACGAAATGCGGCGGCCAACAGTGAAGATCTCTTCGCAACCTCCGGCAATCTGTCATTTTCCGGGTCCGATCTGGTCTGGAACGGAACAACGGTGGGTTCGGTCACGACCAACGGTGGCGGAACCCTGTTGTTGACGTTCAACGCCTTGGCCACCCAATCCGTCGTTGGTTCGGTCCTGCAAAATCTGACCTACCAGAACAGTTCCGAGGTCCCACCTTCGAGCGTTACCATCGATATTACTCTGAATGATGGCAACGGGACCGATCAGGGAAGCGGTGGTTCCCTGTCGGTGACGCAATCGGTTGTCGTCAGCATTACCGCCGTCAACGATATTCCTGTTTTCTCCGGATTGAATGGCACACCCACCTTCACCGAGGGGGGAAGCGCCGTGGTCCTCGATGGGGATGTTACGGTCGCCGATCTGGAACTTGATTCCACTACCTATGAAGGCGCGACGTTGCAACTGGCCCGCACCGGCGGCGGCAACAGTGATGACCAGTTTTCCACGACCGGCAATCTGGCCATTTCAGGGAGTGATCTGACCTGGAACGGAACCACGGTCGCTGCGATCACGAGCAACAGCGGCGGCACTCTGGCGTTACAGTTCAACGGCAATGCCACCACCGCGATGGTCGCTTCGGTGATGCAAAATCTGACCTATTTCAATATCAGTGAT